>NZ_JBFPKG010000023.1:0-118885 GCF_040948665.1 Paraburkholderia sp. BR14320 | reverse complement strand
TGGCCTCAAAACGCTTAAAGGGACGGTGAATTCGCATTGAATCTGCACAATGCGAAAAATCTTGCGACGAGAGTCGCGTAATTGGAGCGGGGCCTCTTCAACTCGGGTGTACTTCAGCAGCCTGCTAAATCTCTGGGCGTACGGCACGGAGATAAATGGGTGTGGGAGACACGTCGATGTGGCCGATTTTCGGGCGAAGGTTATGCCGACATCGACAGTCCCAATAGATGGTAAGGGAATTTGCCACAACGGGCTGCATTACGCTTGTCCAACGCTTTCGCTCCTCGAACGTCAGTCCATGTTCCGAGGCCAGAAAACCGAGTCGATGGTCGAAATCGGATACGACTCCGCTGACAACAGCGCCATCCAGCTCTTTGGATTGGGCGAGCCGATCTCCTGCCCAATTTCCGATCACGAAATCGACCCACTTCGCGGGATAACTTACCAAGAACAGTCGCTCTACAACGAGCTGGACGCCACAAATCAAGGCATGACTAAGGAAGCTGCTGAGCCGGACCGCGCGATGACGGACTACAACATCGCGAAGATCGCCGAGAACGCCAGCTCGAAAACTTCACGGGCCTTGGAAGAAGCCGGTATGACGCGCCCAGACATAAGTGATATGGACGAAATGCGTCAGATGGAGCGGTCCGTCCAGGCGGGGACTAAGCGGCTGGATGGCAGGAAAAAATCGGGGGAACGCAGGAAACGGGCGTCGCTCAAGAACTCGCTGAATAACATTCAGCAAGGGGAGGGCCGCACGAATGTGGAGCCACCAGAGACATATGACGATGAAGGAGACGCTTATGAGAAGTCAGGGAACAAGAGCAGTATCGCGCTGGACGATCCGAGCCGGATGACCACGAAGGAGCTTCGTGAACGGCGCGCCCGCAAGTTGCTTGCGACAATCGGTGAATAGGAGGGCAAGATGGCTATCAAGGATTTGGATAAGAAACAAGTGTCTGATGGAGGATCGCGCGTAGTTGAGCCTGTCAGGCAATGCGTTGAGGCGGTGGAGGCGGTGTACTACAAAGGTGACAGATTGCTCCCGGAGTACAGGAGCAATCAGCTGATTTCTGCCCTGGGGCCGATCTGGAATAACACAGAGCTCCTAAGGGCGATCGACGTGCCTGTCGTCATTAATGAAAGTGAGAAGACGCGAAATGAGGAATACCGATTGCACGCAATAGGACGCCTTTCTAATCTTGTCGTGGCGTTTCCTGCTCATCTCGAAGTGGTAAACACTACACAGCTCATCATTCGCCAGCACTACGTCAATCAAAATATTCAGGGCAATGTTGCTCAAGGCATTGGGGAACGGTATAGGGAGAATTGTGATGGGAAACTCGTGGCCGTATATCCGCACCAAAGGTCCCATGCTTATTGCTTTGGATTATTCGGTCAATCGGGGGGCGGCAAGAGCACAATATTGTATTCTGCGCTAAGGTTGTTACCGAAAGTGATTCATCACAAAGAATACGGCGTCAATCAGGTTGTCTGGATAAAAATAGACTGCCCACGGAGTGCCAGCCTTAAAGACACACTCAAACTTCTTATATTGACCTTTGACGACCTGCTTGGGACCGACTATATGAAGGAGGTCGGCAACAGGGCTACGCTGGCGGATTACGCAAACAAGCTTCATCGCATTACCCGTCTTCATCAAACTGGTCTCATCGTTCTTGACGAGATGCAGAATGCTTTGCATGCAGTCGCGAAGAATGACCCTCTTTTCGACTTCTTTGTCAATCTCACCAATGTGGTCGGGATACCCGTTATCGTCAGCGGAACACCCAAGGCCGCCCAGCTCTTCCGTAAGACGTTACGTTCCGCGCGGCGTATTAGCAGTCATGGTGTGACTAACTGGAACGGAATAACGAACGACGACGACTGGCGCCGGTTCTGCAATCAACTGCAGAAGTACCAGTGGCTTGCTAATGCAGCTGACTTGTCGGAGAGCGTGCGGAAATATTTGAAGGTCCTTACACAAGGTCTTCCCGGCGTAGCCGTTCCTCTGTTCCAGTTGGCTCAGTACGCCGCAATCTACACTGGAGCTGAGAGGTTATCTGGAAAGATTTTCCGCGAAGTGTTCGATGAAAAGATGGCTTCGCTGAGGCCGATGCTCGATGCAATCCGCTCCGGTAACAGGGCGCGGATGATTGAATACGACGACTTGCTGGGCGATACATTGCACGACGTCGTGGAGTCCATGGAGACGGAGGCGAGACGATACGGTTACTACCAGGCCGCGATGGAGCATGAGAAAAATGAGTCGGCGATTCATGCCGTGTCACGCCTCATGCTGCTTGGAGTACCGCAGGAACAGGCGTCGTCGCTTGTCGACACTGTTCAACGGGAATATCCTGCGGCTTCCTCGCAAGATCTGAGCAATGAAGCAGCACGCCGCTACTTTATAAAAAAGGGGCCCGCAGACTCGTTTAAGAGCTCCGAACCGAAATCCACGGAGAAGATCAGCTCGTAACCGGGATGTCAGTGATGAAATTGGCTGTCGCAAGCCTGAAGGCTCACTGTCCTACCGGGACAACCTTGGCCTTAGGAATGTGACAGTCGTAAGAACTCGAATTGTGGTCACACCCTTGGGGAAAAATCGGCACCAACGCGCCGAATTCCCAAGTGCAGAGCGCTGGTGACGGAAGTTGTTGAAACCGGCGGGAGCTCCGAGAGCGAGGAAGCTTGGGCCGGCGTTCTGCGGGCGTGACGTTCCTGTATTGAGTGGCACTGATAGGGAGAGATGCAATGGCTATCGCGCTGTTTCCGCCTAATGAAGGCGAGACCCTTGAAAGCAGCATTGGACGCTACGCAGAGTATATGGGTCTGAGTTCTACAGTAGTTCTAAGGCGGTTGCTTTTCGGCTATGCCTGTTCGCCAGGCACTCGCCTTCCCAGCGCCATGTCTTACTTCGCTGAACAGACAGGCGCCTACTGGGGTATGGATGGGGAGGCCATAATTAGACGCCATACAGAATTTCAATACGTTACTATGATGGCATCAAAGTTTTTGACAGATAGTATGCTGCTTAAACTACTTGCTCCTCCCGATAGCGGGAAGGAGGTGATGAAATATAACGGCGGTTTATCGCGTGAGGTCGTTAGGAAATTACGATACTGCGAAGAATGCTTGAGTGAATGGCGAAGCAAAAATATTACTCCGTTTTGGAAAATTGATCATCAGTTATCGGGAGTGTATTGCTGCTCTCTTCATTCGAGCATATTGAAAGCGACAGGTCAGCAATTTTCCAAAAATTCGTTAGATCCCACGGTATCAAGTTTAAGGCGAAATTCGGATGAGGCAGTGCTTAAACAGGTGTCGTCATTGGAAAGAGATGCTATCATTGACGTCGCTACAAGGAGCGCACAACAAAGGATGACCGGCCACTCATGCCGGCAGGCAAACACATATCGTGAGCTATTGATAAGATTGGGGTTTTTGCGTCCCGATGGCACGATAACTAAGGCGGCGCTTATTAGGAACTGGTTAAGATATTTCGGCCCAGAATTTTGTCACTTAACCGGCATGGACGCGCAGAAGATTACAACATGGTCCCACAATATTTCGGGATGTGCAAGTGCTTCACAATTTCCTCACCCGTTTATGTTTGTCGCGGCGGATTCATTTCTTGATTACTGCTGTAAATCGCCAGGTTCGTTGGTGCTGGCGATTCATGCCGACGGGAAAGGCCAGGAAGCGCGCAGCCGTCAGGGCGAGCATATAATTCCCTCCAATTCTGAGCTACCTGAATGCACCGGGGTTCTGCATAGAAGCGGCGATGGTTATAAATTTGCGGGGGAACTGAGGAGATCAGGCGGGTGGAAGGTTGTATGTTCCTGTGGCATTTCTTATCGAGCTAAAGACGAACCCCAACTTGGTTTGATGCGCCTGACGCCGTTCGCTTATGGGCCACGATACATGCGGCGATTCTGTACCTTGCTGGCGCGAGGTGATACTTACATAAGCAGCGGACGGAAATTGAAGATACCGAAGTCGACTGCGTTGGGTTGGGCGCGTAAGGAGGGATATGTCCGGCGTGTTGAAACGATGCCGCTGGCAGAAGTGTGGAAACTACGCTCAACGTGGCGCCGTTTGGTGGAGAGGGCTCCCTCGGAGAGTCGCATAACCTCAGCTTGTCAAAGCAATCCCGGTGTGTATAGAACCTTGCGTCAGAGGGACCGGGCATGGTTGCTCACGTTTAATCGTAAGCATCGATCATGGCGTTCTGGTGGGTCCTATGATGCAGCAGGAAAGGAATCAATTCACAACAGGATTCGCGAAGCCAAGAGCGCAGTAATGCAGATGGATCCGCCTGTTCGGGCGACTACTGCCAAGATTGTCGCAACTGCAGCGTTGCCCGTAACTACAGCTAAAGCCAGAAAGTCTACTTCTGCCCTGCTGCGGGAATTGACAGAGCCGAGACAAGACTACCTTGAAAGGGTTATTTCGTGGCTTGCTACGCTGGCCGCGAGCGGAAGGCTGAAAAATTGGGAAGAAGCAGTTCATCTTGCTGGCCTGACCCGTAGAAGCTATACGAAAGAGCAAAGAGATCGAATTCGTTGCTTTCTCAAAAGGCAATAGCTATCTTCGTGCCCGACACCGACTGGCATCTCTTCGAAGCGGCAGGATAGCAAGCGGGGGATGCGTATTGAAGCCACCTTTTGTCTCAAAAAACACAAATGTGCCGGCGGCCATTTTTTCCGGTGCTGCTTGTCCCGAGAAAATCCCTAGATGCGACCAACCTGTCGAACGGCCGGACCGCAGCGACGTAGCTTGACGAGCGACGGCGAAATGGCGTCCGCGAAGGCCCGATGACGGATCAGGGTGATAGTTGCCGGCGCTGGATTTCCGGGACGATTCTCCGTTAGGCTTACCCGGAGCTTTCGTCTTTGCAGACCGTCCATCCCGTTCGCTCGATCCACCCCCACCTGCTGGGATTGCCATGGGCCATGGGCTGCGACGCTCAAGCTTGATGCCCGATTCCTGCCTGATTGCGGTGCAACATATTTTTGATGCACCCCCTTTTTAGTTCAGTCTGGAGACCGTTGAGCCGCGGGCTTCTCGCAGACATTGTGTTTTCGAGAATCCGTTGGCTCAAGGGCGACAGCTAGTTGCCGCAAACTTTGAAGATATTTAGTGGCGCGTCGTGCGACGGTGAAGTGGGCCTAGGAGCGGACTTTTGTCGCAGACTTTGATGTGCGCAGATACCCACTATCGGTGCGCGCAACAAAGTCTGCGGCATCGGCGAAAACGCTGTTCGGAGACAACAAGGTCTGCTGCATTTGAGAAATTCAGTGTGCGCTGCAGCAATCTTCAGGGTGCTATCGACTCGACAAGCCATAGCACGAGAAGCGGAAAACCCTTACTGCACGACACAGAGTTTTCTGACTCGAGCCAGAAGCTCCCTAATCACAGTCCTGCCTTGGAGGTCCTCATGCGTGCTCGGATCGTCAGCTATACCGAGAGCGGTCTGTTGCACCAGGTCTGGTTCCGCGAAGACAAGTCGCGTAAGAGAGCTTCGCCCCGAGGGCATGTATGGTGAGGCCAGAACGTAACGAGGAACAGAATTGGAAGGGAACTGAGATGGGAAAAGGGATCTTTGTTCGCTGCTGCACATAATGGCAACAGCCATTACCACAGAAGGGGCACCGTACATCGTTTCGCGTTGCGGCCAAGGGCTCACTGGCGCCAACGCTAAGCCATCAAGGTGCGTATCGCGATGCATAACTCGCGGCGCGCGCGGCCAACTGAGCTTGTCGTTCTGCCGCCGTGACGTACTTCGTTGTCGCGGGGAGAACGGTCCGGAGGTCGCTGATCTTCACGAGCTGGGCTGTCGCCGAAGGCCCGTGTGGCGCGGGTGTCGCCGGCAATCCTTGCCAGCGCAGGTTGAGAAAGCCCTGATGCAGACCTACCGTATCGACCCAGTTGTTAACGCCCGGGTCTGTCGGGGATACCACGAACGTGTAGGTGCCATCCGGGTTCGCCACCGCTTGCGCGTTGTTCAACGTCTGGGTGTGATTGATATAGTCGGTCGTGATCTGCCACCGTCCATAAGCCGGGGCGATGAAGTATTTGGCCCCGCCGAGGTTGACGTTCACGACCAGTGCTTCATCATCGGCAAGCTGAAAAGTGGAGTAGGTCGCCGCCTGGTTTGCGAGGCGTCCGCCCGTGCCGCCAAGTGATGGCGCTGGAAGCGTGTTGACAGGCTGGGCATATCCCAGCGCATTGAAGGAAGCGAAGGACACGGCGGCAGCCGGAGTCCGCAGCGTCGCGGCAAGGGTCTGAGCGATCGCTTGAGCGGATAGCGGTTGCGCCGAGACGGACGGGACCCGTTGTATCGCCAGGCTGTTGAACTGTTGCACGCCCCATTCGGTGATCGTATCTCGAATGAAGATCGACGCGGCTCCCGAAACGAGCGGGATGGCATTCCCATTCCCCGTTGAGGTCGTGCTGGCGTTAATGACGTAACTGCCGTCCGCGTTGGTGGCGAGCTGGTCGCCCGGCAAATTGGACAGCGTTGCGTTTGCGCCGCTGTAGACGCTGAAATTGAAATCGACTGGCTTTTGCTCGTGGACCTTTCCCGTCAAGACGTAGCTCGACGCAGGGTCAATCGGAATGCGGCGATATATGGTGTCCGGGTTATCAAATGTGGTCCGCGATCCTGGCACGTTCATTCCGTACCAATTGTGCGGGGCCGCCAGAATTGATATCACCTTCGGGGCGCTGGCATCGCCCGCGGCAATCGCCAGCGCCAAAGAGAAAACATCCTCATCCACGGCCTGATCAATATTCGTCAACGCCTCACTCGATACCCCGCCGGCTGCACGAGCTGCTGCCAGCCAATTGGCTTTCAAGGTGGCTTTTGCCGCAATGACGGAAGGGTCCGCAACCGCAGTGATCGCGAGGGTCTCTGCTGCCAGTTGGTCCGGTGTCGCCAACGGGTTTTGGCTGTCCGCACTATTCGTACTGACTCCTCCTCCGCACGCATCCAGGATGAATGGGAGTACGGTAAGCGCTATTAGACGTCTATTGAACATATTGAGCGTGTGTTAGTTTTTTAAAAGCGTATGAGCGCCCAATCTATAGGTAGGTTTAGAGTAGGGAAACCAATAAAAATGCATATGAAAAGTCATCCTCCGCTTTTGCGGCGCCTTTTCGATTCGCTAAATCAGGGCCGCTGCCATTGCCCGGTTTGGCATCTGCAACGGCCGGCTCCCTAGGCGATCGCTGTTGGGCGCTGGATGTCATGGTGATGGGGTACTCGCAGCACGCGCCAACGCCATTTCGGCTTTACGGAAGTCCAGTATGAAAATTGGGCAAATCGACTGGATGGCCGTTATAGAGAAGCCTGCGCCACTTGAATGCCCATCGATCCATGTGGTGAGCGTCGCATGCTGGTCGAATTCTGCCCGATTCGATCGGCTCAGATTGAGCCACTACCGTCGGTCGAAGCTCCGTCGCCTCAACGACAGCTTCCTCTCGAACAGCGATGATCCGACATCCCGCGTTCAGCGACACGAACGGCCATTGCCGGATGTTGCGGCTAATAGGCCAAGCGCTTCATATGCGCTTGCTTCATAAGTTTGCTCGGTCATGGAGCGCGCCCATACATAGCCAAATAGTCCGGATGCGATGACGACGCAGTTGCCGCATTCTTAGCAGCGCCCGGAATATCTCTTCCTCCAACCCGTTTATTCCACACGTATCTCTCGGCATCCGAATTGCCGATTTCACCCAGCGACATCGCATCGCGGCTTGCCTACCGCGAGGCAGCGTCACGCTCCGTGACGGGCGATCCGCTGCCCCGACGATCGCCACACTGCCAGTCACTTTCAATGGAGGTCAAGCCACACATCATTAGCTAACTGCAGATCTGTCCGTCTAAGCGGGTCAACCCGAGGAGGAATCATGAAATCGTTATTCAAGCCCCGCAGCTTCAGGCCACTGGGTTCTCGTGCTGCCAGCCTGTCCGTTGCCGCGTTCATCGCCGCGTTGGCCGCAGGCGAGGCGTGCGCGGAACAGCCGCCGGCACCTTGCCACCCGAATCCGAACGCCGCCGCCGACGGTGCGCTGGTGCGCCAGCGCGGCGACATCGCGAACCTGCCGGATCCGCTGCAGGACATTCTCGAAAGGATGGCCGAGCGGCCCCATTCCTACTTGCCCATTCAGGCCTTCGCCGAGGCCGACAAACCGAGCCAGCTATTCCAGTATTACCTGCTGTCCACGACAGGATTCGAACCAAATCCGTTCACCGCACGATTCCCGGGCATCAACGACAAGGCGATGCTGACGGCAACTGGCGCTGACTGCGGTTTGCCAACCATCGGTGCGGTGCGTCTCGTGGTTGAACCGAAACCTGGGTTGCCCACCGATCCGAACAACGTTCGCGCCTTCATCGATGTCTTTACCGACCTCTCGTATCTGTTTGTGATCAACAACGAAAGCGGTTGGTACGAGGGCTGGATGATCCACGATTTGCGCGTGCCGGATATCGCACCGCCCCGACCCGACGGGCACGCCCAGTTCGGCACGATGACAAGCGCGGACGCGGCCGCCTTGCAGGCGATGGGTACCCACAACAACCTCCCAGGCCGGCTGTTCACAATGGATGGCAAGGCACCGCACTTGCCCGACGCTTACGACCACTTCCCTGACCGCCAGACCAATATCGTGCCGATCCAGCTAAGCATGGGGGCGGTCAACTGCATGCAGCAGTCTGATTGTCACGGCTACTGGGAATTCAACTACACCACCAACTGGACCCATCCACCCTACGAGTTGCCTTTTACCGGCGGTATCCCCGGTACCTTTGAGGCGGGCAAACTTGGCGCGCTGTCGTCATTGATTCCGGGCTCGGGACCCGCAGGCGTGAAGAACAGTCCGATCGACTACGGTGACGATCCGAACAATGCGGCTCCGCTCGGTGGTGCGGGTCCGCGCGACCCCGACCGCTTCGATGCGGATGTCGATAACCAGCGGGAATACCGCCAACGCTTCATCCCGAGCGGGCTGGCTCACGAAATCTACCTGGACACCTATGTGCGATTGGCATCGTTCGAGCATGGCACGCCGTTCCCGCAGCGCCTGTATGACGCCTATGTGGCCGAAGTCAGACGGGTCGATACCAATGGCGACGGCGTCATATCCGCAAGCGAGGGAGACGTCGATACTGCCAGCGATGGGTTCTCGGACAATTCCCGCCTGTTCTTACCAGCGACTTCGTTCCGTCGCTTTGCCGTGACGCGCGAAATCAACGACGGTTTGCTGGCACCTCGGTTCGCGCCTAGTCAGCGAGCCTGGGTGTTGACGGGTGCCGCCGACACCGTCAACCCACCTCGGCCGGCGTCTACGGGTCGCGATAGCGACGACCGTTGAACTCGACCTGACGGGATGTTTCCTGAGTTGCGAAAGGCCTTCAAACCGTATCGTGCGCTCTGAAGGTAGCCAATAGGGCGGCCCAAAAGTCGGCCCTATTGCTGCCTTCCGTTGATGCTCATCATCCAATGTTAACGCTCGTTGCCCGGGGTATAGCCGACGCTCGAACGTCCCCGTGCAAGCGTGATCGAAGGTCCCTTGTTGGGCCGATCACTGTCGAATGCGGATGTCGCTGTTCGACCCCTTCTCGGTCATCCCCTGGATTCGAGTTGAGAGAGCGAATTGGGTCTATGAGCGGTCATCCGGCCTGATAACCACTCGCACGGCCTGCGCCAACAAGCCATCCCGCTGCCGAAGACTAGTTCTTGCGGAAGCTCATCGCATCAGGAATCTCTGTTTCCAATGCAGACAGGACGCCGTTCAGCCCGTGCCGGTGTCCAGAGGACGCCCAGAGGATTCCAGAAGCAAGTGCTGCAAGACTTGCTGCCCACATCGAGTGGGCAGCAATCGTTTGAGGGCGGACCAGGTGAGAAGGACAGCGAGACAACCAGGAACCCCCAAGCGGGGGCGGGGTTGCTGCCTCATTGCGAGCTTCGGGAGGCCGTCGCAGAAGCTGTCTCACCTTTGCCTTTGCTTCCCCGAGTGCATCCAATCGAAGCGATACGATCAGCCTGGCTATTAGAGGCCGAGATCTGACAAGCCGGGATGATCATCCGGACGGCGGCCCAGCGGCCAATGGAACTTCCGCTCTTCTTCCTTGATTGGCAAATCGTTGATGCAAGCGTAGCGATTCACCATCAGACCGTCCTCGCGGAACTCCCAGTTCTCGTTGCCATAGGACCGGAACCAGTTACCAGAGTCGTCACGCCATTCGTAGGCGTAACGCACGGCGATCCTGTTACCAGTGAACGCCCACAGCTCCTTGATGAGACGATACTCGTGCTCCTTCGACCATTTGCGCTCAAGGAACCCTCGGGCTTCATTGCGGCCGTTTGCGAATTCAGCACGGTTGCGCCAGCGAGTGTCCAGGCTATATGCGAGGGACACTTTGGCAGCGTCGCGGGTGTTCCAGCCATCCTCGGCCAGGCGCACTTTCTCGACGGCGGATTCGCGTGTGAAAGGAGGGAGCGGCGGACGGATTTCAGTATTGGTCGACATGGTATTACCTCAGTGGTTGGTGGATGAAGACCCGAGACCGGGCCGAAGGTTGGATAAGAGCAGTGCTGCGAGTCCTTGATCGCTCGGTCTGGCGATTAGCCCGTGTACATGGCGGACTTCGCTCGCTTACGCCGCAAAGGTGATGTAACCGCCAGAGTGCGTCATGATGTGCGCCCAACGCACGGCCGCGTACAGGCCCTCGGCGCACGCAAAGTCGCTGCCGTCAATCGCGACGACCCACTGGTCTTCTTTGAGGCGTAGCGCGAGTCGTTGGTGGTCGACCAGATCGCTGTACCAGCGCCATGTGGCTAAGTTTGACTCGTCCGACTGCAGAGCTTGATGAAGGACAGCGACTTCGTAATGTGAGTGGCTCATGACAGTCTCCGTGAAGTACCGACCTTCATATGATGTAGACCGGTCTGTATCCGATGGGCGACGCGATTGCCCGGATTCGGTTCGTTCGCCAGGCAAACTAGCGAGCGAATCGTGACGACTGAATGTGGCGAGAATGAAGCACGCGGACGTGCCAGGACTTGCGCGATACTTCAGATCGCGTGGCGTCTAGTATTCGCGCTGCCGTTGGACGGCTATTGGCCGAAATAGATTGGCTGCATGCCGTCGTTGTCGACGTGACGAGCAGTCTTGGGAACACCCGCTGACGACGAGCCTGCCTCGGCGACACCGCCATAGCTCGCATCCCCGCGTTGCGCGGCCAGGCGTGCTTCGGCCGCCTGAATCTCGGCGGGGTAGTTGGGGTCTTCTCCACGAGACTGGTCGTAGCCCACAGCACGCAGTTGCGCGAGTTCCGCGCGAACCTGGGCGCGAGTCAATCCGGATGTGTCAGTGCCTGCGAAAACGGGGCTGGTGACAGATGCAGCGATAACGAGTACCGCAAGGAAGCGAGATTTCATGATTCTCTCCAAAGAAACAGTGACGACGGAGCAAGAATGCATCAATCCGGCTATAGGGTCTAAGACCGATATCCTATGTTCTCTATAGGATAAGCTAATAGTTCTGGTGATGGATTGAGAAGCCCGTTTTCTGACCAGACTGCAGACTTCTCGGAATGCGCCGTTGCTAGCTTCCGTCCCGCGATTGCCGAATCTAGGCCCGGTGCTCGAGCTGCTTAGTGCCAACCCCGGCTGTCTTCAACGCCGCGTAAATCACAATCCAGTTCCTGGCCGAAGTCGAGCGCCCACTCCTCACCGTCTCACCGTACGGTCATGCTCTTCAGCTGAAGCTTTGCGATGCCGACACCACCGGCGCGAGTTGTGCGAAGCGGCGTAGGTGTCGGAGCTAACGGAGAGCGCGTTACGTGTCGATCTCTTCGCTTCGCGCGTCGCGCGCCGCGATCTCCATTAGCGACGGAAGTTCTCCGTCAATTCCATCAACACCTGGACGAAGGCCTTGCTCGCTGCCGTCCGATACGCGTCCTTGCGTTGCAGCAGCACGGCCGTGCGCGTCGGCAGCGGCGGGTCGAGCAGCACGGGGTGCAGCTCGGTATGCTCGCGCGCGATGCCGTCGGGCAGTACGGTTGCGAGCTGCCCACGCCGCACGATCTCGACGATCGCACTGATCGAACTGACCTCGATGGCAACCTCCGGGAGAATCCGGTTCTGCGTGCAGTATTCGTCGATGTAACGCCGCGTCGCGAACGCCTTGTTAAGCAGCACCAGCCGTTCGTTGGCGAAGTCCTGCGCGGACAGCGGCTTGCGGCGCGTCGCGCGTGCATGGCCGCCGCCGACGACGAGGCTCAGCGTCTCGCGAAACAACGGCTCGCTTTCGATTTCCGCAGTGTGGACGGGCTCGAACGCGATGCCGGCGTCGAGCCTGTCATCGGCGAGCTGCGCTTCGATCTGATCCTGCGTGATTTCCTGAATGTCGATCGCGATGCCGGGATGCAGGCCATAAAAACGATCGATCACGGGCCCCACGAGATACGCCGTGAAGGTCGGCGTCACGGCAAGGCGCAGATTGCCGCGGCTCAGTTCGCCGACGTCATGTATCGCCCGCACGCCCGCATCCAGATCCTGTAGCGCGAGCTTCGCATAGCGCAACCACGCCGCGCCCGCATCCGTAAGTTGCACGTTCCGCCCCGAACGGTCTAGCAGCTGCGTGCGCAGCGTCTCTTCCAGTTGCCGTATCTGCTGCGACAGCGTGGGCTGCGAAACGTGCAGCGCCTCGGCGGCGCGCGTGAAATTGCGGTGTTCCGCGACAGCCAGGAAATAACGGATATGACGCAACAGCATGGCGAATTCCTCGTCCTCGAATAACTATTGGTGTTGCCTATGGTGAGCATCATAAACCCGTCTTGGACACTATGACGGAACAGGTTCATTCTCTGTTCAACGCATCGCACTGAGCGACACGGCAACGAACGCCAGATTGAATGGAGCAGACCATGCAAGAGATCATCGACGGTTTTCTGAAGTTTCAGCGGGACATCATGCCCGCGCGCAGGGAGTTGTTCCGCAAGCTGGCCACCAGTCAGACGCCGCGCACACTGTTCATTTCCTGTTCCGATAGTCGCATGGTTCCCGAACTGGTCACGCAGCGCGAACCGGGCGATCTGTTCGTGATCCGCAATGCCGGCAACATCGTGCCTTCGTTCGGTCCTGAGCCCGGCGGTGTGTCGGCAACGGTCGAATATGCGGTGGCCGCGCTCGGCGTGACGGATGTGGTGATATGCGGCCACTCGGACTGCGGCGCGATGACGGCCGTCGCGACGTGCAAGTGCCTCGACCATATGCCCGCTGTCGCGAACTGGCTGCGCTACGCCGACTCGGCGAGGCTCGTCAACGAGGCGCGTGAACATGCGGGCAAGCGCGAGCGCGTCGACTCGATGGTGCGCGAGAACGTCATCGCCCAGCTCGACAACCTCAAGACCCACCCCTCAGTTGCACTGGGACTCGCGCAAGGCCGCCTGAATTTGCACGGATGGGTCTACGACATCGAATCCGGCTCGATCGACGCGCTCGACGCCGCGACCCGCCAGTTTGTGCCGCTCGCTGCGCATCCCGATGTCACCGCGACGCCCGCCGAGTGCGTGGCTGCGCTCTGATTCCCGGCTTGTCGCACCGACTGTCGATCTCACCAGGTTGATTTTTACCCAAGGAGCAACATCATGACCCAATCGCAAGTCACACCGAACGCACGCGAAGCATTGACGGAAACGATCGTCGACGCGAAGGTGCGCAAGAACCTCACCTTCGAAGCCATCAACGAAGGCACGGGCTTGAGCCTCGCATACACGACAGCCGCGCTACTCGGTCAGCATGCGCTGCCGGAGAATGCGGCGAAGCTCGTCGCCGAACGCCTCGGGCTCGACGACGACGCCGTTCGCCTGCTGCAAACCATTCCCGTGCGCGGCAGCATTCCGGGTGGCGTGCCGACCGATCCCACCGTCTACCGCTTCTACGAAATGGTGCAGGTGTACGGCTCGACGTTGAAGGCGCTGGTTCACGAGAAATTCGGCGACGGCATCATCAGCGCGATCAACTTCAAACTCGATATCCAGAAGGTGCCGGACCCGGAAGGCGGCGAGCGTGCCGTCATCACGCTCAACGGCAAGTATCTGCCGACCAGGCCGTTCTGAACCCAATGATGCAAAGACGAAAATTCTTACTGAGCACCGGTGCCGCGCTTGCTTCGGGCGGCCTTGCCCTCTCGGGTTGCACGATGACGAGGCCGCGCTCAACGTCGAGCACCAGCAACGCGCTGTACCCCAAAAGGAGATCCGAAATGACTTCACCCGCAGCAATTCGCCCGCCGCTTCCCCCGTTCACGCTGGAGACGGCTATCGAGAAAGTCCGTCTCGCGGAAGACGGTTGGAATTCGCGCGACGCCGCCAAGGTCGCGCTCGCCTATTCGCTCGACACGAAATGGCGCAATCGCGCAGAGTTCGCGAACAATCGCGCGGAAGCGCAGGCGTTCCTCGAGCGCAAATGGAAGAAGGAACACGAGTATCGTCTGATCAAGGAACTGTGGGCGTTCGGCGGCAATCGCATTGCCGTGCGCTACGCCTACGAATGGCACGACGACTCGGGCAACTGGTTCCGCTCCTACGGCAACGAGAACTGGGAGTTCGGCGAGGATGGTCTCATGCAACGTCGCTATGCGTGCATCAACGACATGCCTATCAAGGAATCGGAGCGCAAGTATCACTGGCCCTTGGGCCGTCGGCCGGACGATCATCCGGGACTGAGCGAGTTGGGACTTTGAAGCCCGGATCGTTACAGCCGCGATGAGCCATTAGCGCCCACCAATCCAGTGGCGACGAATGACGGATTGTGGGCGTGCGCCGGCGCGCCGTCGGGATGTAGCGACTTAAATGTCGTTGAATTATTCGCGACTTTTCGTTTGCTCCTCTTGGGTGAAAGTATGATCTGTGTCCGGTGTCAGGTCTGAGCTGCAAAGCAGTCTTTCAACTCGCCAGTCTGCGGAATCGACGATCGGCCGGATTTGGCCGAGACCACCAGTTCGCTGACGGTCCCGTAAAGCGGTCGTCGAAATCGTCGACGGCCGCTTTCGGCCGGCATCTGTGAATGAGTCCAGTCGGCCAAGAGCCGTCGTTCGTCGCCGCTCTTGCTCCCACATTCGACCGGCCGGTCGCCGGGTGAAAGCGGCCGTTCGATCGGCTAACACCATCGCAATTGCGCTTGCCGTCGAACCGGCTGAACTGAAATTGCTGCGCTCACTAGCGGGCGACGGCTTCGAGCAGAAAAACGCCAAACCCAGGCGTGGTACTCACCCAGGATTGCGTCACTTCCCATCCAGCAGATCTCGCGAGGTCTTCGAACGAATCGGTGGTGTACTTGTGCGAGTTCTCGGTGTGCATGCTTTCGCCAGCCTCGAAATGAATATCATGATTCAACACGCGAACCGTCTGTTTTGCCTGGCTGACTAGATGCATCTCGATCCGCTTCAGATCATCGTTCCAGATGGCTGAATGAGCAAACGCGCCCAGTTCGAAATTTCCTTCCAGCTCGCGATTGATGCGGAGCAGGAGGTTCCGATTGAAACGTGCCGTGACCTCGCCTTCATCGTTGTAGGCAGACAGGAGCGCCGGCGGCGTCCTTGACTATGTCGACGCCGACAATGAGCTTTGCCTGACTGCCCAGGAGTTTCTTCGCCGAGCGCAGGAAGGCGATTGCGTCGTCGGGCTCGAAATTGCCTACTGTCGATCCAGGGAAGAAGCCGATCATGGTTTCGTCCCCGTGCATGTCGGGCAGTGTGATGTCCCGAGTGAAGTCGCCTGCGACTGGGCGGACGTCCAGCGCCGGGTAGGCGTCGGCGATGCGTTGCCGAGCCTGTTTCAGTGCCGCTGTACTGATATCGATCGGCACGTAGGTGTCGATCTGCCGGGCGGCATCGAGGACGATCCGGGTTTTTGTGCTCGCACCGCTGCCGAATTCGACCGGGGTGGCGTGGTCAGGAATCTCTGAGGCGAGCTGCGCTGCAATGTCCTTGAGCAATGCCGTTTCCGTGCGCATCGGGTAATACTCGGGGGTCGCGCAGATCGCTTCGAACAGCGCCGACCCTTGCGCATCGTAGAAATACTTGAAAGGCAGCGATTTGACCGGACGCGACAGACCTTCGAGAACATCGCGAGCAAACGCGTCCGTGCCGGACAACAGATCGTGTTCACCGTCACCATTGTCGGACGCAGTGTCCCGCGCGAGAGGCGGACGGCAAACTGGGCGTCCAGCCGCCTGCGGCACCGCGCTCTGCCGGCAGGGGCAGGAACCACGTGACAGTGAACAAGGCCGCGATGAGGAGAGCCAACAGCCAGAAAGCCAGGTGCAAGGGCCAGGGCGCGTATTAAGTGAGTGCGCCTCCGACGATGAGCGCGGCTGCGAAGCCGGCGGCCTGGGCAGCTGTGGCAACCACAGAGGCTCGCCGGGGCGCGCCACCCTCGTTGAATTCGACCATCGCCGCCGTCGACGGTCCGGCGGTCAGGCCGACGCCGACACCCATGAATGCCCGGGCCAGGAAAAGCCATGAGATATTGTGCGCGAGCGCGAGGATCAGCGCGCCGAGGAAAGAGGCACTCAGACCGAGCAGCATCGTCGCCCGTCGGCCGATCTGGTCCGACAGGCCGCCGGACAGGATGAGCACGCTGACAACCGCGATCGGGTAGACAGGAAGATTTCGGCTGTGGTCGTCGGGGTGAGATGCCATTCGCTTGCGTAGAGCCGGTACGTCATGGCGGGTGCCGCGCTGGTCCAGAGGGTATGAGCGACCACGCCAGCCGAGACCCGGAAACTGGCCCGGTGGCCAAGTGCGGCATGCGTGTATCGACGGGTGCTCCCGCTGTCTATCGCGGGGGCAGTCGGGCAGGCTGTATGGGTCATGGCCGTCTCCCCCGGTATCAGAGCTTGGAGCCGCCATCGACACGCAGCGTGTCACCCGTCACCCACCGTGCCGCATCGGATGCGAGGAACAGGGCTGCGCCTGCGATGTCGTCGGGTTGCGCCACGCGCTTGAGGGCCTGCATGCCGAGGGTGAAGTCCCGCCCGGCATCGGTTTTGGCGAAGTTCGACATGTCAGTTTCAACAACGCCCGGCGCGATGGCGTTCACGCGAATGCCGCGCTCGCCGAGCGCTGCGGCGAAATGCTTGACCAGGGTGTCGATTGCTCCCTTACTCGCGGCGTAGGCTGACAGATTGCCAACCGAAGCGCGGGCTGCAAGTGAGGACAGCAGGACTACGCTACTGCCCTCGCCCAGCACGGGCAGCAGTTGCTGGACGAGGAAGTATGGGGCGCGCACATTGACGGCGAACAACCGGTCGAAGTCCTCTACAGTCGTTTCCGCGATTGACGAGGCCTTCGAGATGCCGGCATTCGCAACGAGAATGTTGAGACGCTCGCCAATCAGCCCGCGTACCTGACGGGCCAGTTCGTGAGGGCCGTTCGCCGCGCTCAGGTCTGCCGCGACCTTGTCGGCAGAACCACCCGACGCACGGATCGCCTCGACGACGGAATTCGCCGCCTTCTCGTCGCTGCCGAAGTGCACGATCACGCGCGCGCCTGCTGCTGCCAGAGCCTGAGCGGTTGCGCGGCCGATGCCGCGCGAAGCGCCCGTGACGAGTGCAGTTTTGCCGCGAAGATTAGTAGCCACGATTAACTCCTGTTGAATTCGGGATGAAATGTCGGTGTAACTGGCGACTCAGGAAAGGAATCTGGAAACGTCTTCCACGAAACGCTCGGGGTATTGATAGAGCGAGCCGTGATTGGCGTCCGGATAGATGATCAGTTGGGCATTCGGGATGTGCTGGCGCAGAATCAGCGAATTGACCGTGTAGATGATCACGTCGTTGTCACCATTGACGACCAGAGTTGGCTGGCTGAGTGCAGACAGGTAGGCATACGGGTTGTCTTGCGGCGCGCCCCATTTCGCGAGTGCCGCGAGCTGAGCCGGTGCCACGGCTTCGTTGGCCGCTGGATCACGGTTCTCCGTGCGAAGGCGGAAGCGTTCGAGGAACGCACGTCCGGCCGTCTGGCTGGTTCCGGTCGGCGAGAAATGGACGCGCAGCCAGAGATGGTCCGGTTCGGTATAGCTCGCGCCGAAGATTTCCTGCGCTTCGGGTGTCAGCGAGGCCATACCTTCTCCGCTGCGCGGGCCCGTGCCGACGAGGATCAGGCGGCGAACCAGCGTGGGCTCCGCAATGGCGAGCGTCTGCGCAATCAGGCCACCCATCGAGAATCCCAGTACATCGACCTGTTCGAGACCGAGCGCACGGATGAATGCGGCAGCGTCGGCCGCCATTTCCTCGATCGATTCGGGAACGCTGCCCGAACTACTCGAAATGCCGGCGTTGTTGAACAGGATGACCTCACGTCCGACGGCCAGGCCGTCAGTTACGGCGGGGTCCCAGTGATCCATGGTGCCGGTGAAGTGGATGTTCATGACGAGCGGAACGCCCGCGCGATTGCCGAAGCGGCGATAGGCGAAGCGGATACCGTTTGCGTCGACGTACTGCGTCGGTGCGGTCTGGTGCGTCTGGCGGCTCATGATTGCGATCCTTTCAGAGGTAAGTTCAGCAGTTGTTTTCCGGTATGTTTCAGATGCATGGGGTGCCGCTTTTGAAATCCGGTCACGCGCCTGGAAATCTCGTCGGGCGGTGCCTGCTGATGGGTAATTTATGCGGTGGCTGGCAACAGGAAAAAGACTTTGTAGGCACGCGGCCATGCCTGACGGGTATGGGGCGCGCATGGCTGCCGGTTGCCTGCGCAAATCAGGACGGAAAACGTTCCCCGAACATGGGCAGGCCGCTGACCGATTGCGTCGCACTGGCCTCGTCCTGGAGCACGTCCCAGTGTTCGGCCAGCCTGCCATTCTCGAAACGCACGATATCGGCGGCAATCCACGCGGTTGGCCTGCCATTCCCGGAAAACCGGCCATGCGCAATCACGTAATCCCCTTCCGCCACCACGAGCTGGTTCTCGTAACGCAAGGTGGCAGGCAGGGTACGGATCAGGTCGAACAGTCCTTCACGTCCAGGCGCGATGTGCGCGCTGTGCTGGATATAGGAATCCGACCAGAAACGCTCGGCGACAGCGTAGTCGCGCTGGTTGAAGAGCGTATCGAAGGCTTCGAGGAGCAGTGCCTTGTTCTGTGCGGGGGTGGTTGTGGTCATGTTGTTCTCCAGTGAGAATCAGAGCACTTCGAATACGCTGTAGACGGGGCCGTAGGCGAAGCGGTGGCCGAGGCCGATGGCCTGAATGCCGTTAGGCCATTCGTAGCGCCCGGCTGGCGCCTCGAACATTGGGTTGATGCGGAAGTAGTAACTTGCGGGGTCGACGACTTCTCCATGTTCCAGGCGTTGGATCACGTCGGCCGGACCATGCCGGACGCCGTGGTATGACATCAGCAGGTTGACGCCGTCGTCGGTGCGCAGCGTGAGGCGCACATCGTGCGTCGTGCCGGTATCGCCGCGCACGGTCTGCCAGTCGTTACTGCCGTCGAGCACGGTACCGGTGAGCCGGTCGCCTCCGAATGTGCCGGACTCAACGATGCCGACGCGGCGCAAGGCGCCCGGTGTCTGACCGACCGTCACGATTGGCTTGACGCCAAGACGGACCACGAACAGCGGCCGCGTCCGGACTTCCTTCATGACCGGGGGTAGATCGTCAAATTGGGGCGTATGGTTTGCGGACATGGTGTTGTCATCCCATCTGACGGGTTCATGCGGTCCTGCCGCCGTTGACGCGCAGGACTTCGCCGGTCATATAGCTGGCCTTGCCCGAACCGACGAAAGCGATGGCCTCGGCGATTTCCTCGGGCGTTCCGGCGCGTTTGAGCGGAACGCTCGACAGCATGGCGGCCTTGCGTTCGCTGGAGCCGGTCAGCCGGGTGAGCATCTCCGTATCGATGGGGCCGGGCGCGACGGCATTCACGCGCACGCCGGAGGCAGCGGCTTCCAATGCAGCGGACTTCGTGAGGCCTTCGACGGCATGCTTGCTGGCGGTGTAGATAGACATGCCAGCAGCGCCGCGCAAGCCCATCGTCGACGACACGTTGACGATGCTGCCGCGCTGTTGGGCCGTCATCACGCGCAGCTCGTGCTTCATCGCGAGCAGGGTGCCGAGCACATTGGCGTCGAAGACGGCGGCGTAGCGCTCGGGCGTCTGCTCGGCGATCGGGCCCGACTCCCCTTCGACGCCGGCCGCGTTGACGGCGATGTCGAGTTGACCAAAGCGTGCGACGGTGCCTTTGACTAGCGCTTCGATCTGCTCTTCATGGCGAACGTCTGCCTGGATGAATTCGGCTTCGACGCCGGTTGCGCGCAGTTCTTCAGCGAGCTTCTCGCCGACTTCAGCCCTGCGCCCGGCGAGCACAACGCGGGCTTTTTCGCGGGCAAAGACGAAGGCCGTGGCGCGGCCAATACCGGACAGTGCGCCGGTGATCAGTACAACGGGTGCGTTATTCATGCTGCTTCTCCGGTCGGGTAGAGTTCTGTGCAGGAAACGGAATCAATCGGAAATCGCGTCGACGGGCAGTTCCTCGATGGCGTCGACACGGTCGGGGTAGAAAGCCAGACGCTCGCGGATTGGTGCAACGGCTGCGTAAGGCTCCTCATAGGTCCAGACGGCATTGATGCCTGGTTCGCCGGCCGACGGGATCGAGAAGTAGGCGCAGTCGCCCTTGTATGGGCAGTAGGTGGCATGGTCGGTGCGCTCGAGCAGCTTCATCTCGACGTCCTCGCGCGGGACGTAGATCACAGCCGGGTAGCGCGCCTCGCGCAGCGTCAGCGCATCACGGGTATCGACGATCACCTTGCCACCGGCCTTGATGACGATCCTCGACGGATGGCGCTCGATGGTGATGGGATGGTCGGGGCCCGGAATCTTGACGGGTTTGCCCTGCGGATGCGTTGTGTGCATGATCAACTCCTGGTCGGAAAGCGGAGGGCAGCGGGCCGCGCGGTCGCAGCCCGCTGGAATAGTTCAGGTGGTCGCGGGCTCGTCAATCCTGCGAGGATGCCCGCCGGTCAGCGCGAGCGTCAGGATCGAAACCAAGGCGAGTCCGGCACCGAAGTACATTGCATTGAAGAGACCCAACCCGTCGACGATCCGGCCGCCGACGAACGAACCCAGTGCAATCGAGATCTGGAAATTGGCTACGAACAGCGCCATGCCACCTTCGCGGACTTCGCGGGTTGCCTGCGCCATCCACATCTGCAGTGCGACGGGCATGGCGCCGTACGCGGTTCCCCACACGGCCAGCGCGACCAGCACCGACGGCCGACTGGTGCCGAGTGCGGGAAGCATGGCGAGCGGCAATGCGATAAACAGGATGCTCGCGATGAGCGTGGTCCTGACGTTCCGTTGCGCGGATGAACCACCGATGAAATTACCGAGCAGCCCGATGAACGTGTAGCCGAGCAGCAGCAACGAGATGACCTTGCCGCCAAATCCCGACACCGTTGCGAGGAACGGAGTGATATACGTATAGGTCGCAAACTGTCCGCATAGGGCCAGCGTCATCGCGATCAGCCCGATGCGTGCCGGTCGCGTACCGAAGATGCCGAGCAGATCGCGTGTGCTTACCCGATGCTCTACGTGTAGGGACGGCAACGAAACCCACTGGGCCAGCAGCGCGGCAACGGACAGCGCGAGCGCTGCGCCAAATGCGGTACGCCAACCAGCCAGGTCCCCGATCAGTGCCCCGGCCGGGCCGCCGATCAGCATGCCGAGCGAGACGCCCGCGAAAATCAGCGATGTGGCCCGACCGACATGGTTCTCCGGCACGAGCCGGGCGCCGAGCCCCACACTGATAGCCCAGAATCCGCCGATTCCGAATCCGAACAGCGCACGGGCCGCGATGAGAATCGTGAAGTTCGGCGCCAGCATGGCCGTCAGATTGGAGATTACGAGCAGCAGGCCCAGGGCGAGTAGCACGCGCCGACGGTCGAAACGTCCGACCGCTACCGTAAGAAACGGCGCGGCGATGGCGGCCAGCAGCCCCGGCGCCGTGACCATGATGCCGGCGGTTCCTTCGCTGACGCCCAGTCCCTGGCTGATGTAACGCAGCAGCCCGACGGGAAGGAATTCCGTGGTGCAGAACACGGTCGCGCTGAGTGCGACCGAAAGAACCGCGAGCCAGTTTCGCGTGCGCGGGGGCTGTATTGAGGTAGTTTGCGACATTGATATATCCCGGTGCGTGAATCGAATTGGATTGCCGAAATGGCGGCGTCGCGGTCGACTCGCTCAGAGCTTCGAGCCGCCGTCCACATTGAGCGTCGCGCCGGTTGTCCGTCTGGCCTGGTCGGAGGCGAGGAAGGTGATCGCAGCGGCGATATCATCGGGTTCGGCGAGCCGTTTGATGGCCTGTAGGCCGAGCGTCATGTCGCGGCCTTCGTCGGTGCGGGTGAAGCTCGACATGTCGGTTTGCACCACGCCGGGTGCGACTGCGTTCACACGGATGCCGCGCGGTCCGAGGTCATCCGCGAATTGGCGCACAAGGGTGTCCACGGCGCCTTTCGTGGCCGAGTAGGCCGATAGTTCGCCGACGGCCGCATGGGCCGCGAGCGACGAAAGCAGCGTGACGCTGCTGCCCTTGCACATGATCGGCAGCAATTGCTGAACGAGAAAATACGGAGCGCGGACGTTGACTGCGAACAGTTCGTCGAAATCTTCGACGCCTGTTTCCTCGAGCGAGGCTGCCTTCGCGATGCCAGCGTTGGAAACGAGGATGTCGAGCCGTTCACCAACGATTGCCCGGACATGGCGCGCGAGCCTGTGCGGCCCGTCGAATTCGGCCAGATCTGCCTGGATGGCATGGGCACGGCTGCCCGCCGAAGTGATTTCGGCGACGACGGCCTTGGCCTCACGCGCACCGCGGCCATAGTGAACGATGATTTGAGCGCCTGCCTGCGCGAGCGCAAGCGCAGTGGCGCGCCCGATGCCACGGGAAGCGCCGGTGACGAGCGCGGTCTTTCCTGTCAGGGTGTTCATGATCGTCCTTCCAGCAGATAACTGACGTTGAGGCGAGGGAGGGTTTCGTCCGGCTGATGTGATCGAACGATAGTCGCCACTTGTCCGCGCGAAAAAGACTTTGTAAGCTGACCCCCATACCTGTCAGGCATGACTAAAAGGAACGCGTGTATGGAACTGCGTCATCTTCGTTATTTCGTCGCCGTGGCCGAAGAGGGCAGCCTGACCGTCGCGGCGGAACGTCGGCTGTACACGTCCCAGCCGTCTCTGAGCCGGCAGATCAGAGACCTTGAATACGAAGTAGGTGCGCAACTGTTCGTGCGCAGCGCGCGTGGCATCGAACTGACCGACGCTGGCAAGGCATTTCTGGACCATACCCGCCTCGCCCTTGCACAAGTCGATGCGGCGTGCGAGGCAGCGCGGCGGGCGGCGCGACCGTCCAAGCCGACGTTTGCTGTTGGCTTCCTGAGCGGACAGGAAGTGACCTGGCTTGGGGAAGCGACTCGCGTGCTCGCGAGCGATCTGCAGAGCATCGAAATGACGGTTTCGAGCGAGCACTCCCCTGAACTCGCAGAGGGATTGTCGACGGGACGGCTGGACGTCGCCTTCATGCGTGCCGAAGCCAACCGACCCGACCTCGAGTACGTGACGGTCGCACGCGAGCCGTTCGTCGTGCTGATGCCAAGCGACCATCGCCTTGCGGCCTTCGATGAGATCGACGTGCACGAACTGGCGGGTGAATTATTCATAGGCGGCTCAGACGTGGCCGGTCCCATGCGCGGCGCGATCGAGAACTATCTGTCGACAAACGACGTCGCCATCGACCCCGCGCATCGCGTGCACAACCTGACGATGGCGATGTCGCTAATCGCCTCGACGAGAGGCGTTGCCTTGCTGCCCTCCTATGCCGAGAAACTGCTGCCCTGGTCGGTGACAAGCCGACCGCTCAAGGGCGAACCGCCAAGTATCGAGCTTGTGGTCGGCTATAACCGGAACAACCGCTCAGCGATCCTGTCGACGTTTCTGTCGCGCATCGACCAGATCAAGCGGTGACGTGCACTACGGCAGGTTGCACGCCAGAAGCTGTGGCCTGCGCGGGATAGCTGGCCAGAAGTAGACCAAGCTTAATGTCAGACTAAACTGAGTCCAGTATGTCGCTCGGAAGCGTGAGGTCCGCGCAGGAAATGGCGAGTTGCGCAGCGCTTGCGCCGGACGCAGTTGTCACGGCTTTGATGCAGCTCGTCGACAAATCGCTTGTTTCGGTGGCCTCGGGTAGTGGCAACGTCCGGTATCGGCTGCTCGAATCAACTCGCGCATACGCGCGGGAGAAGCTACGTGCGAGTAATACGATGGACGAATGGTCGAAGCGGCACGCACGCTACTTCCTTGAGATTTTCCGGGCCGCCGAGCGGCAGACGGAGCTACGGGCCGACGTCGATTGGAAAGACGGCTACGTGCCGCATCTGGATGACCTTCGCGCCGCGATGCTGTGGTGCTTCAGTGCTGAAGGGGACATGACGCTTGCGGTCGAACTCACGGTCGCCAGCATTCCGTTTCTGATGCATCTTGCCCTGCTTCAGGAGTGCCTCGAGAAAGTGGACAGGGCGCTCGAGTGGCTGTCGGTAGAGGGCGCTCAGATAGACGAGCGGCAGATGAAGCTTCATGCGGCACGAGGGATGTGTTTGCTTTGCCATACCGTTGCGTCCAGCACAAGTGACGCCTTCGATTCGGCTGTGAAAATCGCGGCGCGGGTCGGTAATTCAGATTATCAACTGTTGGGCATGTGGGGGCGATGGATGTGCCACTACCTCAACGGTGAATATGTGCTGGCTGTGCCGCTCGCTCAACACTTTAATGAGCTCGCAGCGGCCTCCTCATGCACATGCGATCGCCTTGCCGCCTATCGTCTGACCGGCCTGTCGCATCTGTTCAGAGGTGATCTGCCGGGTGCGCTTGCGAACCTGCAACGCGCATCGTGCGATCGTACGTCGCTGGCGCGCGCAGAACGGATGCGCTTCCTTTACGATGAGAAAATGCTGTCGCACGCATCGCTCGCACTCACGCTGTGGTTCGTGGGCGAAGTGGATCAGGCACGACTGGCTGCACGACAGTCGCTCGAAGATGCGCGAGAGTTCGATCATCCTGTTTCGATCTGTTATGCGCTGAGCGAAGCCGTTTGCACGCTTGCCGTGTTATGCGGCGACGCGACCGCGCTTGAGGAGGCCGTCGCATCTCTCGAGGGAGAAACGCGGCGCCACAGTATTTCGACGTGGCGCGCCCGTACGCAGATGTGGCGAGGCCTGCTCGATCTGCATGCGGGCGACACTACCGCCTTCGCCCGGACGATCTCCCCGGCGATGACGAACATTGGATCGAAGCGCTTCTATGTGTCGCTGTCGCCCTACATCACAGCGCTGGCCGAGGCGCTGTGCCGGCGAGGCATGATTTCCGAGGCGGCCGAAGTCATCGACGCGTCGGTAGCCCGCGCGATTCGGACCGACGACAGGTGCGCTCTGCCTGAGTTATGGAGAGCGAAGGCGGAGGTACTGGTCGCAATCCGGGGCGACGAAGCGATACCGGCGGCCGAATCGATTTTGACCGATGCTCTTCAGATGGCCCAGAAACACGGATTCCTTGCGTGGCAGTCGCGTTGCTCGTTGAGCCTTGCCCGGCTCCGACACATGAAAGGTGACGCGAAAGCCGCGCTCAATGCCATCTTTCCCGCGACGCAGCAGTCTGCGGATGCGGGTGACATTCGCGCGGCGGGCCCGACGCTTACCGGCCGTGAGGCGAATCACAGAAGCCGGCCACGGAGATACTAAGCGCACGGCATCGGTCACGGCAGGCTACCTTGCGGGCCGTCATGCCTTCGACGACGGACGTGCGTTGACTTTGTCGTACCACGCTTGCAGTGCGTCGAAGCCCGCGGGAATGCTCAGCTTCATGCCGCCCGCCGCGAAGTCGATTGAGACCAGCGTAGTAATGTCAGCCACCGAGAATGCGTCGCCCGCGACGAATGGCACTGTCTTGAGACGGTCATTGAAATCGGCAAAGAAGTGCGCGACGCGCAGCTTGCTGCGCTCGACGATTTCGGGGATCTGCTCGTACGCATGCGGGCCCGACAGCGCCCGACCTTTCAACCCGGCAACGGCGTTTCTGACGCCCTCCATCACTGCTGAGAATCCGTCCAGCTCGGCACGTCGTTCCCACATCGTGACGAGCGCCTTCGTAGTTGGCGTCGTGCCCAGCAATGCGGGCCTGTCGGGGTAGGCCTCCTCGATGTAACGCCAGATTGCCGGGACTTCGCCAATCGCTGTGCCGTCTCGCAGCACGAGCGTGGGGACCTGGCGGCGAGGGTTGATCGCAACGTAGGCATCGGAGAATTGCTCTTTGGCGCCGAGGTCCAGCGCTTTAGTAGGAAATTCGATGCCCTTCTCGGCAAGAAAGATGCGAACCCGGCGAGAGTTCGGGGAGGCCTTCGATTCAAAAAAGGTGAGATCGGTGTTCATTGATGATTCCATCCAGAAGTGTCGCTTATATGGAGGGCTTCGCCGGTTCAGCAGGAAGCCCAAATCCGCGCTGAAAGCTCAACCCGCTGTCTTGCCGCCATCGACGGTGAGGATCTGCCCTGTGACAAACGCAGCACCGTCATTCGCCAGGTAGAGCACCGCCGCGGCGATGTCGTTAGGCCTACCGATTCGTGCGAGTGGAACCGTTGCCGCGAGCGAGGCCTTGTTTTCCGGCGTGCCGGTGAATCGGTCCAACATGCCTGTGTCAGTGGGGCCAGGAGCAACGGCGTTGACGCGAACTCGCGCCGAAGCGGCCTCGAGCGCAGCCGATTTCGTGATCCCTTCCACAGCATGCTTGCTGCCCGCATACACCGAAGCGAAGGCCGCACCCTCATGACCATAAGTCGAGGATATGTTGATGATGCTGCCAGCTTGCTGTGCGGTCATCACGCGCAGTTCGTGCTTGAGACTCAGCAACGTGCCGAGCACGTTGGTGTCGAAGGTATCAGCGTAGCTCTCGGCAGTCTGATCGACCACAGGTCCCGGTTTGCCTTCCGTGCCCGCATTGTTGACTGCAACGTCGAGCCGGCCGAAGCGAGCAACGGTTTCGTCGACGAGGTGACGGACGTCTTCGTCGCGGCGTACGTCAGCCTGCACGAAGAAAGCTTGTGCGCCTGCTTCGCGCAATTCGGCTTCAAGCGCCGAACCTTCCGTGGCGCGGCGGCCCGACACGACGAGGCGTGCGCCCACGCGGGCGAATGCAAAAGCGGTTGCGCGGCCGATGCCCGTGAGGGCGCCGGTGATCAGAACGACGGGTTGGTTCATTTTGCGGCTCCAGTTAGGTAAGTTGATGTCAAACGCAACGCAGAGAGAGCTTCGATTCCAGGGGAGCGCGCAATACCTATTGCTTAATATGCAGCTCCCGTCACTGGACGTGAGTTACGCGACGGCGACGGTGACGTCGTGCGGCGTGTGTGAAATGCTCTAACTCGTGCATGTAGAGTAACGTTTCAGCTCGCAACGGAAAAAGACTTTCCAGGCTTACCCGCATGCCTGCGAAGCATGGCTCCGGAGCCGGGGATAGTGGGAAAGCATGACTACCGATCTACGCTAGCGCGTTACGGTCCCGAAGCAGCGAACCGCATCGCTGGTGGAGCAGCAAATGTCCGCAGCGCATCCGTCACCGGAGCGGCACACCGTTTGCCCTTATTGATGAAATACGCACAGAGCCTTCAGTTCCAGTTTCAGCGGCGCAGAATGGACCGGATGTGGCAACGCATTTGGACCCGTTGCGCCTGATGGCTTCCTAAGACTCGTTACGCCTGGCGTTTAAGAGCTCGGTGCAACATCATCCATGGCGGCCATGGGTGAACACAGGCCACACCGCGCGCGCTCGATGGCGGCTGGGCGCTCCCAAGCGGTCATGTGACTTTGAGTACGCCCAACGGCGGCTCCGGGGTCGTGAGTACGCATTCGTTTAGCTTGGTAGCGGCCGTTCGTCGTCGCTTCTCGGCGAACGACTGGTGACCAACCGAAAGCAGGCATGTCAGCGTCGACGCACGAGCGTCGGCTTTGGCCGAACGGCTGTCTCCGCGAAAACGTGGATTAGAGGATACGACCACGCGACCGGCGACCGTGGAGTCGAATTGAGCCTCCGATTTCACAGTGCACGATTGCGGGGCCTTTGCAATGCAGCGTTCCGTGGACGTATCAATCCGTACACCAGAACCACAACGTTGTTGCGCGAAGCGACAGCGGCCACTCCGAAACCAAAATGAAAAAAAGACTGCAGAGATTTCTCTGCAGCCCTTTGACTTTCAGGCGTCTACGCTTCGCGCGGCCGGAAATTTTGCTGCGGTGTGGCTTCCGTCAACGCATCATCGCTACCTTCCTCCAGCGAAATATTCCGCGTTTCGCGTCCCTTGACCCACCAGATCGCGGCGGCAACCGGACCGGGCAGTGCGAGCGCCAGCAGCACGAGCAACGGTGCGGAAGGTCTGCCCGTCGTGCTGGGCCAGTCCTGCGCGATCTAAACGCCTTCTGGCATGACGTTCTCTGATTGCTCCAATAACCACGCGTCGAGCGTATGGGATGCATGAGTCATCCATGCACGCACTGGCCGAAGCTGCTTGACCAGCGCACAAGCGGTATTCCAGTCGTTGTGGGCCGGCTGGGCCTTTGGCGGGAACGAACAGTCGAGAGCCAGCGAAAACGCCCCCCATCCCTGCAGCCACTCCGGCGTGGAAGGCGGCAAGCCGATCGTGTCGGTCAGATAGGCGAAGCGTTCTCCGCCAGGCCCTTCGATCGCATAGCCGAGGCTCGCATTTAATCAGGCAGAGAAATTCGGCACGTTCTATGTCGGTGACCTGCGTTTCACGGCGCTGCCGCTGCATCAACTGAGAGCACGAGCCGCCCACAGAAGGCAGTAAGAGGATCATTGCTCAGTCTGCGATGCCCCGGCACGCGCGACGCCGTGTCGTCTTCCGTGGATGCACACGGATGTCGCGCATTAGACGTCCAGGGAGGGCGAAACTGAGCTCCGGCATGAAAGGGTTAGCCAGGATCGCGAGCGGGAATGTTCCAGGCTAGCGAGTAGCAATTCGAAGTCGCGAGTATTGCAGGAGAGGAAGGTCAAATGATTGCGGCGATGTCGATCATCGCCGGATTGCTCGCCGTCTTTCAGTGACGCGTCAGGGGGCGCGCGTCGAAGGCGAGGAAACGGCGGAAAGCGTCGAAGAGACTCCGCCCTCCGCGGATGCTGCAAGGTCCCCGAGCGCGATGAGGCCTACGACATGCTTTTGCTGGTCTGACACGGGTAGCCGGCGAATCTGGGCATCGTGAAACTGCTACGGGACGCGACTGGGTTGTCCCCGTCGCCCTCGACACATACCGTGGACAGCTGATTGAGATAGACGATAGCGGCGTCCGTGTCGAAAAGCCAAGGAACGGTTGCAATACGGAGCCGGCGTCTGAACCTTTGTCCAACGGGTTGACGCACCCGACGACAGCCCTCTGTAATGCCAGCGACTCTCCAGCTTCATGGAACGGCTCTAAGGTCTTACCGTTGTAGTCAACGGTAAGGAGACGGCAAATGGTGAGGTCCCAACTGTCACAACGATGCAACAAGGCATGCGTACGACTTTCGATCGCAGCTTTCGCGGGAGTGGCCGCTTTAGCGTTCGCTACGTTGCCCGCCGGCGTGTCTGCGGCAGGCAACGATCGAACGACGCGAACACTGACGCCGATCAAGCATGTGATCATTGTTGTCGGCGAAAACCGAACGTTTGACCACGTTTTCGGCACCTATCAACCCGCGCAAGGCCAATCAGTGTGGAACCTGCTGTCGCGCGGCATCGTCAATGCGGATGGCTCCCCTGGGCCAAACTTCGTGAAGGCGCAGCAATATCAGGCGCAACTGATTGGACCGGCCAAATTCGCGCTGGCCCCGTCGAATAAAACGCCGTACGGGTCGCTGCCGGCGCCCAACACAGGCGGGGCACCGACTGCCGCGAGCGATGCGAGCCCGCCACCATTCGCGACTCACGATGCGGCCGCGCAGGCCGAAGGGGCGGCACTCGAAGCGTCCGACATCGATCAACTATTGACCGGCGCGACAGGGCTGCCGGCGGATGCAGAGGATTCTCGGGTGGCCAACTACAATGCGTTGCTGAGCGGTCCGTATCTGTTGCAGCCTCCGCTCTATGATGCGTACATGGGCGGTCCGGTGCACCGCTTCTATCAGGCCTGGCAGCAGGCGGACTGTGCCGTCGAGCATGCGAGCCGCGAGAATCCAAGTGGCTGTCTGGGCGACCTGTTTGCGTGGGTCGAGACCACCATCGGCGCGGGCAGCAACGGTAAGCCGCAACCGACGCCTTTTAGCGATCAGAACACCGGTGAAGGCTCCAATGCGCTCGGCTTTTACAACGTGAACAATGGCGACATGCCGTACTTCACGCAACTGGCGCGGCAATACGCGATGAGCGACAACTATCACCAACCGGTGATGGGCGGTACGGGGGCCAACAGCATCATGATCGGCGCCGCTGATGCGTACTACTACACCGACGGCAACGGCAACGCGGCAACGCCACCTTCGGATCAGATTGAAAATCCCGATCCGTTGGCCGGCACCAACAACTGGTACACCCAGGATGGCTACTCGGGCGGCAGCTATAGCAACTGTTCGGACCCGGGCCAGCCGGGTGTCGGGCCGATCCTTCGTTACCTCGAATCGTTGCCCTATGACCCCAAGGCGAACTGCGCGCCAAAGCACTATTACCTGCTGAACAACTACAACCCTGGTTATAACGGCGACGGCACGGTACTCGACAGGTCAAAGTCGCCTTTCACGATCCCGCCGTCACCGGTGCGCACCATCGGGGACACGTTGCTCGATCGCAACATCCCCTGGAAGTATTACGGGGAAGGCTGGCAGAGCTTCATCAAGGATCCGACCAAAAGCGTTTACTGCAATATCTGCAATCCGTTCCTGTACGAGACGTCGATCATGACGAACCAGCAGGTGCGGGACACGCATCTTGCAGATTTGCCGGACCTGTATGCGGACATCGGCGCGGGCAATCTGCCAGCTGTATCGTTTGTAAAGCCGGGCGGCTTGCTTGATGGACATCCGACATCGTCGAAGTTTGGACTTTACGAGGCGTTCGTGAGGAAACTGGTCGATGCGGTGAAGAGTGACCCGAAGCTATGGGCCACGACGGCGATCCTGATCACCACGGACGAGGGCGGCGGCTACTACGATTCAGGCTATGTTCAACCCATTGACTATTTTGGCGATGGTTCGCGCATCCCGATGATCGCAGTATCGAAGTACTCGACCGGAGGACGCATTTCCCACAGCTACTCCGATCACGCATCAGTGGTCAAATTCATTGAGCGCAACTGGGGGTTGCCGCCGATCACCGGTCGTAGTCGTGACAACCTGCCAAATCCGATCCAACGCAGCAATAACCCATACGTGCCGGTGAACGCGCCTGCGATCGGTGACCTGTTCGATCTGTTCGACTTCAAGCGGGAATCCGGCGATCACGCTCATGAGCATGGCAGGCCGGACAGCGATGACGATCGCAGCGGCGGTAACGGATGGTGGCCTTTCTGACGGTGTTCTGCTTGCGGTGCGCTGGGTACCACAATCTGGAGTCGCCGCGCACTGCCGGCGCGGCGGTTTCATCCGCAGGGCCAGCGTGCTATTGGCAGCGATGCTGCTGGCGACCGCTGTGCCTCCGGCGCATGCGTCAGAGCGTTTCGCACTTTACGCGCGCAAAGGCCTTAACCCGGCGCGCACTTCATGCGCGAAGATCATCGGTTCTTCCCACGCCGCGAAGTGCCCGCCCGTTTCGGGCTTGTTGAAGTAAATCAGGTTGTGATACGCCTTTTCTGTCCAGCTCTTCGGCGCCTGGTAATTTTCTCCGGGAAACGCGCTCACAGCGGCAGGCACACTGACGTCGGCCGCGAGAAAGAAGTTCGCGTGCGATTCCCAATAGAAGCGCGCCGCCGAAACCCCGGTATTGGTGAGCCAATAGAGTGTGATGTCGTCGAGTACGTCGTCACGGGTTAGCGCGCCTGCGGAATGACCGTTGACGGGATGACCGAGCACGGCAGCGCTCAACGCCGCAGCGGGCTGGCCGTATCCATCGCCATGATCGAGCAGCCACGATGCCAGCGCGACCGGCGAGTCTGCGAGTCCGTACAAGGTCTGCGGGCGTGTGCCCATCTCGAACGCGTAGCCGCGTTTTTTCTTGAAGTTGGCGCTTAACTGCTCATACGCGTGCTGCTCTTCGTCCGATAAGCCGGCAGGCATGGCGTCGCCCGCGGCAAGCGACTTCAGAACCTCTGCGGGAACCGAAGCAGGGAAGTTCACGTGAATGCCCATCAATTCGGGCGGCGCCTGTTTGGCCATAATGTTCGTCACAATGCCGCCGAGATCGCCTCCCTGCGATGCAAAACGCTGATATCCGAGCCGCTTCATCAACGTGACCCACGCACGGGCGGTGCGCTCCGGACCCCAGCCCGTTGTGGTAGGTCTCGCTGAAAAACCATAACCGGGCAATGATGGAATCACGAGATGAAACGCATCCGAAGCCGGCGCGCCATACGCAGTCGGATTGACGAGCGGATCGATGATCTTGAACTGTTCGATCACCGAGCCGGGCCAGCCGTGCGTCACGATCAACGGCATCGCGTTGTCGTGCTTCGAGCGCACATGGATGAAATGGATATCGAGTCCGTCGATCTCGGTGACAAACTGCGGATACGAATTCAGGCGCGCTTCGCATTTGCGCCAGTCATACCCGGTCGCCCAGTATTGCGCGAGCCCCTGAATGGTGGCGAGCTGAATACCCTGCGATTCGTCGGATACCGTCTCACGATCCGGCCAGCGCGTGGCCTTGATGCGACGCCGCATGTCGGCGAGCTGCGAGTCGGGGACATGAACATGGAACGGGCGTATCGCGGTCTTTTCGCCGTTCGCGGGTTCCACGATTTTGCCGACTTCCGGGTTCGTATCTGCGAAGGCGAGGCGGCTCAGCGAGCCCGCGGCGAGCGCCGCGGCGGCCATGCCCACGAACTGTCGACGCGATGAGGATTGGGGGGTGTCTTGTGACATGGAATCGATCTCCTGCCTTGAATTGAGTGTCGCGCTGCGCGTGAAGTGTTCGACGTGCAGCTTCACGAAGTGATGCGTGCTCGTAGGCTTGCGACCCGGCGTCCGGTTCGCGATCGCGTATTTGACCGGATGAAGGTATCCCGTTTGTGTCTGAAAGTTAGATGCGTGTAAGGGCGCGTATCCAGTCTGTTTGCAGATACATTCGGATACCAAACGGGATGGGGGCGAGAGGGGGAGTGACCACTTGGGTGGCGTGACGTGACGTGATGACGGGTCAGCCGCCTTTGCTGTCCGGATCGGCTTCCCTATTCTTCGCGCCACGCGAAGACCGCATTCGATATTCGCCTGGAGACAATCCGGTCTTGCGCTTGAACAGTTGTCGAAATGTGCTGATATCGCCATAGCCGACACGTTGGCTTACCGCCTCGAGTCCAATTGGGCGCGTTTCCAGCAGGCGTTTCGCGACCTCGATACGCAGGTTTTGCAAATACGTCAACGGAGCCAGCCCGACGGCTTCCTTGAAACGGCGATTGAGCGTGCGTTCGCTGACAGCAAGCGATGCCGCCAGATCGCTCAACCGGAATCCCTGCTGCAGTGTAGCTTCCATCTGCTGCTGGGCGCGCGCGACGAGCGTGTCGGTATGTCCATGTTCGTCGAGAAGCGTTGCGAAGGAAGCCTGCGACGTCCGGTTCATGTCGATCAATAGCGCCTTCGCGGTCATCGTAGCGAGTTCTTCGCCGGCGAATGTTTCAACGAGCCGCACAGCGAGATTCAGATACGAGGTCACGGAGCCTCCCGAGATGATGCCGTCTTGCGCGATCAGCAGTTCGTTTGCGCGAACTTCGACGCGCGGATAGCGGCGCGCGAAGTCCGACGCTCTCGCCCAGTGCGTCGTTGCGGCGCGGCCATCCAGCAGGCCGGCCTCGGCGAGCAGGTAATTCGCCGTGCAATAAGCCGCCAGAACAGCGCCTGCCTTGCGTTGGCGCCGCAGCGCGGCAGACAGTTCGTTCAACTGCTCGCGGCGCCCGATGAACTCGTCGATGTTCGAGAAAAACGGTGCCGTCAGCAAGACGGCGTCTGCCCGTTTGCGCGGGTCGATCTTTCCGTCGACCTGAATGGTTTGACCCGATGCAGCCGTAACGGGACGCCCGTCGAGCGATTCCACGCGCCACACGAACATGGGTGTGGATGTCGTGCGCGGTGCAGTTTTGCGCGCATGGAACTGATTGGCCGCGCTCAAGACGTCGACGGGGCCCGCGACGCCGGACGCGAGGATTCCGTCATAAACCCAGACGCGCACGATAGCCATAAGTGTGTCCGAAATTCCACGAATAATGGCGATGCTGCCACTTTTGGCCGAACCGGTAAACCCCGATCATGGCGACATCCCATGAACCGAAAGCAGGAGCAGCACCATGCCGATGATCGACGCACTGTGGCCCGAGGACGCCTTGACGCCCGAGGCCGAAGCCCGCCTCGTCAAGGAACTGACCGATATCCTCATCAGGGCCGAAGGGTACGATCCCGCCAGTGAGATCGCACAGCGTGTCACTGTATTCCATCTTCATCGGCCTGCTGCGATCTACGTCGGAGGTGAACGCACGAACACGATCCGCTACCGGATCATCCCGTCCGCACCCGAGGGGCAATACACCGACGAATCGCGGCGCTTCCTCGTCAGGCAGGTCACGGAAGCGGTGGCGCGCGCGGAGAACCGGCCGTTCGACGACGTCGCGCCGCGCGTCTGGGTCTTCCCAACCGAGATACCCGATGGCGCCTGGGGCACGCGCGGTGCGATCTGGATGCTGCCCGATATTCATGCGCTGCTGGCGGGCGAGTCGGAGCGCGGCGCAGGCGTTGCACGGCTTGCGCGACGCCGCCTCGAAAAAGCGCGCATCACGCTCGAAGCCGCGCTCGATGCCGCCAGCGCAGGCATCGCGAGCAAATCATCACTGGAGCGCCCAGCATGAAATTCAACGACACAGCCCCCGTTATGGCACCCGCAGGCGGTCCGCCGCTCTGGCTGACGAACCTCGCTGAAAACGCGACGCTTGAGGCCACCGTCCTGAAGCGTCCGATCGAAGGACGGGCCGATATTCTCTCCGTGATCAAACACGCGGTCTCGCCCTACGAATTCCAGCAACACAGCTACAAGGGCGCGATTGGCGATGGTTTGTATATGGAGTCCTATCGCTCGCAGATCCAGGGCGTGCCGATCGAGACGGTGGTCGTCGCCCACATGAACGAGCAAGGCGAGACGGAGTCCGTGGTCATTAGTCATCGCCCGCTCAATGCGGTGCTGCTGTTTTCGAAACTGATGTGGGAGCGGGTCGACGAGCGCTTCCGGGATCGCTATCTGAGCGGACCTGAAGCGGCGGCACTGAATACGGTATCGAGCCCGGCCTCACACGAGGACGGTTGCACTGGAGCCACTTCTCGATGACAGATGCTCATGATGACGTACGCGAACGCTATCGCACGACCGGTCTGATCGAGCGGCTGAAAACCGCATTCATAGACGGTGTTCGATGCCGTGCGATGAAACGGCTTCTTCTTAATTCGACGACAGCCACTGTGCTGATCGCTTCCGCTGGAGTTTCCATGGCGCACACCACTCCGATGCCATCCACGCCGACCACGAAGATACTGGCGATTGGCACCTTTCCGCCGGGCACGGACATGCAGCTTGTCCAACACATTCTTCCGTCCGAAGCTCGCGAGACGGCGCAACTCTACCTGGAGGGCAGGATTGATCAGTGGTATTCACTGCAAGACCGGGCTGGGGTGGCGTTCATTTTGAACGTTACCGACGTGAGTCAAGCGGATGAAATGCTCGAGGCACTTCCATTGGGGAAAGCGCACTTGATGACATTCTCGCTGTTCCCAATAGGCCCATTAAAGCCATTGGGCAAGCTTTTGAATCCGCCTTCGCCCCAGTAGAAAGCTCTGGAGCGTACAGGGCTGCTGCGCCGCCGCCTTGGGGCGCCCCGAGGAATTCCGAAGCAACGAAGCGCCTTTGGCTGGCGCAATTTCGCACTAAACGAGAGTGACGATCATGTTCAAACTAGTAACGAAGGCGACGGTCTTCCCCGCAGTAGCTGTCGGCGTTTCCGCATGCCAGGTTGTGCCGGCATCACCCTCGTCGGCGCCGAAAGTTGAAGTCGGCGAGTTGCAGATCAATCCCGACATCAGGCTGCGTCATATGGTCTATCGGCCTGCGCATCCAAAAGGTACGGTGCTGTTCCTGCACGGCTTCCCGGAGACGATGTATGCGTGGAAACCGATTGCCGAATCCCTGTCCAGCGACTACGAGGTGCATGCGTTCGACTGGCCTGGCTACGGGCAGTCTTCGCGTCCCGGCGCTGATCGCTTCGGCTACGCGCCGAAGGATTATGCGCGTGTGCTGGCTGACTATATCCGTACGTCCGGCATCGACAGTTCGAATCTGGTGATTTATGCAACCGATATCGGGGCCCTGCCTGCGCTGCTGGCGGCATTGGAGCAACCGGAGATCGCCAGGGAGATCATTGTGGGCGACTTTGCCCCGTTCAACCGCCCCCAGTACATGTACGAAAGCCTGCAGGGCCTGAAGTCAAAGCCTTCGTCCGACGCCGTGCGTGCCGCGATGAACAGGAACCGTGACGAAATCCTGGCAAACACATTCTTCCGCGGCATGTCGGCGGAGGAGCGCTACGTGTTGCCGCAGGAGTTCAGGGACGATATGGCGAAAGGGTGGGACGGTGATGTCACGTCGGCAGACGCCTTCTTCCATTACTACTCCTGCTTCACCCGCGACCAGGACTACTTCGAAGCCAATATGGCCAAGCTGAAGGTCCGCGTTAAGGTTGTGTGGGGCGAGCAGGATATCTACATCAAGAAGGAAATGGGCGTTGAGTACGCCGACCGTAGCGGTCTGAAGCTTTCGGTCCTCCCTGAACTCGGCCACTTTCCGCATCTGCAAGCGCCTGAACAGACGGTGAACGAAGTTCGGGCTGCGTTCAGCGCGGGCAGCAATCCTGTGTGACCAGGGCGAGTTTTCCGACACCGTCATACCTCGTTTGCCGTGATTCAAACTCAGCCACGTGCAAGGCTCGTTCGATCATGGCTGCGACTTGTTCGAGAGAGAACAGAGGCGTCCGCTTATGGTTCGCCATCCAGTTCTCCCATTTCCACGCCGCTCAGTGCAGGCGCACGTCGGGATCGAGCCCGGTCAGCAACGCCACCACGGCGTGCGCCGACGGACCAAACTTCGTGAGCCCCGGTATCAGGTTGTCGCGCAGGAGGCCGACGAGCTTCGGCCGGTCGCGCGCGAGTTCCATCAGGAGCCTGATGTGGCTCGCGACCTTTGCATGTACGGCGTGGCGAAGCCGCCCGTGGTCCTCGAGGCGCCCCGGCTGGTTCGCCAGAAAGTCGGCTGCGCAGTGCGCGAAGCCCCTGGTGTCCTCGATGCCGAGGTTCATCCCCCGCGCGGACGGGCGAATGGATATGGGCGGCATCGCCCGCGATTGCGACCCGGCCGACCCCCTCCTTTACCGCGAACTGGTGACTGACGTGGAAATTTCGACGTCCATGTCGTCGGGCCGACGCGTGTGGTGCCGGGCGGCAGGTGGTCCCTCATCGGCGAAACATTTTCTGAGGACATTGAAGGTGACTCGCATGTTCGCGCATTGCAGGTTCGACGCGACGATCGCTCCGCAAGTATGGTCAGCGTGTCGCCACGGCCCCACCGGGCCGGTTCATTCGTCGACCATGATGCGAGGGATCAGCAGCGCCGCGGTCGGCGATATTCCTTGAGCTTCGTCGTTCCGGCGTCGCCAGCCAAAAACAACTGCTGCCAGGATGACAGTTGCGGATTGGGAGCGCAGACTTAATAGGGTCACCTGCCAGCAAGCGATTCGAAGTTGACTTCGTTAGCATAAGTGATCATAATATCAACTATGCGGGTTGGTTTGCGTTGGAAGTGCCCAGCCGGCACTCCATGTGCCCGATACAACGGCAAACGGTAAATTACCGATGGCGCAATCGAAGCGACGATCGCGTTCGCAACAGCGGGGATCGCCGCTGTTGCTGCACAACTACGGGTGTCCAACGCCCGCACCATCGGTTAAGTGGTCGTTCGAAGCGAATCACGCGACGTCCCGAGCGTGAATCAATTAGGTTCGATCAGGCATCCTGTCGTCTTGCCGTCTCACTGTTCCCGACAATTGAGCGCATCGTTCACACCGCCGTGTACCGTGCACCATGATGCGCGGACATCATCCCCGAGGCCGCTGCTTGCGATCGGAACAACCATGTGATGAACAGCCGAAGGTGCACCCATGACCAACTACCATCGCCAATCGCTCATTTGGGGAGCCGTCGCCTTATCGGCCGGCATTCTTCTCTGGAGCCTGCGCGCCGTGCTGACGCCGTTTCTTCTCGGAGCAATGATCGCGTACATCCTGCAGCCAGGCGTCGAATGGCTTGCACGTCATCGCACGCCAAGAGGACTTGCTGCGCTTCTGATGATTTCTCTATTCGCGTTGGTGATCACGTCGGTCGCTTTGCTTGCATTCCTGGTCATCCAGGAGGAAGTGCCTGAATTCGCAAGACAGGTTCCATCGCTTGCGGCGAAGCTCGAGGTCATTCTCAAACCGCGGCTCGCATGGTTGGGAATCACCTACTCGCTCGATCTGGCGAGTGTCCGTAATTGGGTTGCGGCACATCTGATCGCAAGCGAGCAGGGCGCTGCTCTCACCCTTTGGCGGTACCTTGGTACAAGCGGCAATGTAATGATCACTGTCGTGGGGAATGCAGTGCTGGTGCCACTCGTGCTCTTTTATTTGCTCTACGACAGGCATGAGGCTTTCGCCCGCCTGGAAAGCTTCGTGCCGCGGCGCTGGCTAGGAAGGACGCGCGTCTTCGTCGCAGAGATCGATCACATGATGTCGCAATATCTGCGGGGGCAACTGCTTGTCGTCGCGATACTCGCAGCGTTTTACCCCGTTGCACTGGCGCTCGCCGGACTGGCCATCGCGCTGCCGATCGGTCTTTTGACGGCGTTTGCCGTTTTTATCCCCTACGTCGGATTCGCGACGGCGCTGACGATGGCGCTGCTGGCTGCATTGCTGCAATTTCACGACTGGTATGGCCTCGGTGCGGTGATTATCGTGTATGGAGTCGGGCAGATTCTCGAAAGCGCTATTCTTACGCCGCGGCTCGTCGGCGAGCGTATCGGTTTGCATCCGCTGGCGGTCATTTTCTCGTTATTGGCTTTTGGGAAGCTTTTCGGTTTCTTCGGTGTTCTGCTTGCGCTACCTGCGAGCGCCGTCTTTGCTTCGGCTTTGCGGGAACTGCGTCGCCGTTATCTGACAAGTGCGTTTTACCAGGCGTGACCACGTAGCGGCCACGCGCCCTTGGACGGCGCGCTCCGGCAAGACAACCGGAGTGAGGGTGTGCGAGCATCCTCCCTATGGATGCGCGTCCCGACAGAATCGAGATATCTAATACGCACTGCAGGCAGACGGAACGCCTAGCGGTCGACGCCCGTACTCAATCGGTCCGCTCGCGGCCGGGCGCAGCACTATTCCACTTCAGCCGGCTACATCCTCTGGCGCCGCGGGCAGCGGACGCCGGGCGATCTTTTCTGCCTCCAGCCGTTTGAGGCCAAACCCCTGCAGGACGATGGCCGCTGTACGTTCGGCAAACCTGTCAACTTTGGACCGTAACACCTTCCGCGGGCGAACCGTCCGCATCGATGATGCTGACATATCAAGCTCAGCAGCGACTCCTGCGATCACAGTGCCAATTGCGGAAACGACGCAAATCAACTCATCCGCGATCATGAAGCGCTTTCGTGAAATTCCTATTGCCGCATCTCGCAGCAACCGCTGACCGAGACCCGTGCTTAACGCACGCGTAGATAGCCCCTCGCGTATCAAGAATTGTCCCCAGACCGGCTCGCGGCAGGCACGCAGGAGCGTATGGCGCACTGACACGGCGATCACTTCCGCCGGGTCGGCCAATCCGGTGGTGACTCCGTCAAGCCTGTTCGCGAAGTCTTCGAAGAGCCAGTCCACGAGCGCTGCGAGGATGCCTTCCTTTGATTCGAAGTAGTTGTAGAAAGACCCGAAACCCACGTCGGCGGCATCCGTGATCTCGCCGATCGTGACGCTGTCCATTCCTTTTTCCGTCACTAGTCGGAAGGTGGCGTTCAGCAACCGGACTCGAGTCTCGTGCTTGCGTCGGGCTAAACGGGGCGATTGCCCAAGCACCGGCTCACGGCTTGCGATCTGCGCATCGACCGCCGCCGACCGACCGCTTGCACGCTTGTTACGGACATCTGGCACGTTGCCTCCCGATTCTCTGTTGCATCAGATTTTAGATTTATATGTCATGATTGACAATAATATCAAACATGGGTTTAATGTCACCTCATGCGGTTAGCGTCGCAGCAGCGGGACGCAGCGCAATCGTCTTTGATGCGCTTCAGGCACTGGGATCGCGATTCGTAGGGTCCCGTGCATATAGGGCGCGGGGGCATGAGCCGACGCGACTATCCGGTGCTGCTGTCCCGCTGCCAGGTGCAGCCTGGCGGTCGCGATGACGCGCCACAACGCTTCGGAACAACGTTCAGTAGCGTTGTAAGCGGATCAGTAACGCATCGGATGGCATTCCGACTTTTGCGCTGGTGACAAGGCGTGCTTCTCACGCACACCACGGCTCCCGTCGGCGCGAGTCACTTTTCTTCCTGGATTCATCACCTGCCTTGTAAACATCGTGAAACATTCCGGTCCTGTCGCGCTGAAACGGGCGCGCTCCTCGTTTCCTTCCCTGTTCCGGCCAACGCACCGGATACCCGTTGTCATCATGGTGTGCAGCGCATTTTTCCTTAGCGCATGCCATCAGCGCGAAGCGCTCGTGCCGCAGCCAAAGCCCGTCGTGGCGCGCGTGGTTCATCCCGATGGACGAACGGCGGACGCATCGTTGCCGGCGCAGGTGCAGGCGCGCTATTCCACACCGCTGTCGTTTCGGGTCGGCGGCAAAGTGATCGAACGGCGCGTGCGTATCGGCGACACCGTGAAGGCGGGACAAATCGTTGCGCTCCTCGATCCGACCGATCTGCAAAACAATCTCGTCAACGCGCGCGCGCAACTCGACGCTGCCGAGCATCGTCTCGTGTTCGCGAAGCAGCAGCTCGATCGTGACGAGGCGCAGGCCCGTGCGAACCTGATCGCAACCGCGCAGCTGGAGCAGACCCAGGACGCCTACGCTTCCGCGCTCGCACAGCGCAATTCCGCTCTCGCACAGATGGCGCTTGCGACGGATCATCTCCGCTATGCAACGCTCACTGCCGAGCACGACGGGGTCGTCACGTCGGAAGATGCCGATACTGGCCAGAACGTGCAGGCCACCCAAGCCGTGTACCACCTCGCCTGGACGGGCGACGTCGACATCGTCTGCGACGCGTCGGAAAACACGGTGAACGCGCTGAGAGTCGGCAGTAAGGCGAGCGTCTCGTTGTCGGCGCTGCCCGGCAAGTCATTCGATGCGTCCGTGCGCGAGGTGTCCGCCGCAGCAGATCCGGAAAGCCGCACATGGCGGGTCAAGCTGACATTGACCGCACCCACTGCCGAAGTGCGTCTCGGCATGACGGCCAACGTTGCGTTCCAGGACGCACGCGAGAGCGGCACTGGTAGGGCCTTTACGCTGCCGGTGACAGCGCTTTTTCACCAGGGTGAAAAGCCTGCCGTGTGGGTAGTCCGTAACGGTAGCGACGCGCTCGAACTGCGCCCGGTCACGATCGCGCAATACGGCGAACGCACGGTATCGATCGCTGCCGGTCTGCACGATGGCGACCGCGTCGTACTGCAAGGCGTGCATGCGGTGAGTTCGGGCCAACACGTGCAGATGGTGCCTCCGCTACATCCGGAGGACTTTCCGTCATGAACGCGCGTGACCAGCAAAATGCGCGCGACAGCGCGCCCGTAAGTGCCTCGAACGAGACAGGCGCAAGCGGAACCGGTTTCAATCTTTCAGCCTGGGCGTTGCGGCACCAGCAGCTCGTGATCTTTCTGATCGGCCTCGCCACGCTGTTTGGCGTGATCGGCTATACGCATCTCGCGCAGTCGGAAGATCCGCCATTCACGTTCCGCACCATGGTCATCAAGACTTACTGGCCGGGCGCGACCGCGCGCGAAGTGCAGGAGCAGATCACTGACCGCATCGGCCGTCAATTGCAGGCTGCGCCCTATGTCGACAACATCAAGAGCTACTCGCGGCCCGGCGAGTCGATGATCTTCTTCGCAATGAAAGATTCTGCGCCCGTCAAGGATGTGCCCGAGACGTGGTATCAGGTCCGTAAAAAAATCGGCGACATCGCGGCGACGCTTCCGAAAGGAACAATTGGCCCGTTCTTCAACGACGAGTTCGGCGACGTCTACACGAACATCTACGCGCTCGAAGGCGATGGCTTTTCTCCCGCGCAACTGCACGACTACGCGGACAAACTTCGCACGGTGCTGCTGCGCGTACCCGGCGTCGCGAAGGTCGACTACTTTGGCGACCCCGATCAGCACATCTTTGTCGAGATCTCGAACGCGCAACTGACGCGGCTGTCGATTTCGCCGCAGCAATTGGCTCAGGCCATCGACGCGCAGAATGCCGTTGCCCCCGTCGGTACCATCACGACGGCGGATGACCGCGTGTTCGTGCGCCCGAGCGGCGCGTTCAAGGACGAACAGGCGCTCGCGGACATGCTGCTAACGGTCAACAAGCGCACATTCCGCCTCGGCGACATCGCGGCCATCAAGCGTGGCTACGATGATCCGCCTGTCACGCAGATGCGTGCCGGCGGCCAGGCGGTGCTCGGCATCGGCGTGACGATGCAAAAGGGCGGTGACGTCATCGACCTCGGCAAGGCGCTCGACGCAAAGACCGCCGAACTGCAGGCGACGCTTCCCGCGGGTCTCAGGCTCGCGCCGGTCTCGAGCATGCCCCATGCGGTCAAGCACTCGGTCAACGAGTTCGTGCGCTCGGTCGGTGAAGCGGTGGCGATCGTACTTGTCGTCAGCCTCGTTTCGCTGGGGCTGAGAACCGGCATGGTCGTCGTGATCACGATTCCGATCGTGCTGGCGATGACCGCGCTATGCATGCATCTGTTCGGCATTGGCCTGGACAAGGTGTCGCTCGGCACGCTCGTGCTGGCGCTCGGTCTGCTCGTCGACGACGCGATCATCGCCGTCGAAATGATGGCGGTGAAGCTCGAACAGGGCTGGAGCCGCATGCGTGCTGCTGCCTTCGCCTATACGAGCACGGCCTTTCCGATGTTGACGGGAACGCTAGTGACGGTCGCTGGCTTTCTGCCGATCGCTCTCGCCAAATCGAGCACGGGCGAGTACACGCGCTCGATCTTCGAGGTGTCGGCGATCGCACTGATCGTCTCGTGGTTCGCGGCGGTCGTGCTGGTGCCGCTGCTCGGCTTTCATATGCTGCCCGAACGCAAAGGTCACGAGGGAGCGGCTCACGCGCACGAGCACGATGTCTACAACACGGGTTTCTACCGGCGCCTGTCGGGCTGGGTCACGTGGTGTATCGACCGGCGCTGGGTGGTGCTAGGCGTCACCGCCGTGCTGTTCGCGATCGCAATGGCGGTGTTCACCCGCGTGCCGCAGCAGTTCTTTCCGAACTCGGAGCGCCCCGAACTGCTGGTCGACCTGAGGCTGCCGGAAGGCGCTTCGTTCGAGGCGACGCTGCGTGAAGCGAAGCGGCTCGAAAAGGTTCTGGATGGCAAGTCAGAGATCGAACATTACGTCGACTTCGTGGGGACGGGGGCGCCGCGCTTCTATCTGCCGCTCGATCAACAGCTGCAACAGCCCAACTTCGCGCAGTTCGTCATCACCGCGAAGGACGTCGAGACGCGCGAGGAGTTGATGCACTGGCTCGACGCGAAACTCGAGAAAGACTTCTCTGGCGTACGTACGCGTGTCGCGCGACTCGAAAACGGTCCGCCCGTGGGCTTCCCGATCAAGTTCCGCGTCAGCGGCGACGACATTGCGACGGTGCGCTCGATCGCGGATACGGTGGCGGAGCAGGTCCGTGCCGACCCGCGCACGCGTAACGTCCAGTTCGACTGGGACGAGCCAGCAGAGCGTTCAATGTCATTCGAGATCGATCAGAATCGGGCGCGCCAGCTTGGCGTCACCTCGCAGGACGTCTCCAGCTTCCTCGCGATGACGCTTTCCGGCTACACGGTCACGCAGTACCGCGAACGCGACAAGCTGATCAACGTCGACCTGCGCGCGCCGAAGAACGAGCGGGTCGATCCCGCAAAGCTCACGAGCCTGGCGATCCCCACGCCCAACGGCCCAGTGCCGCTCGGCTCGCTGGGACACGTCCGCGACACGCTGGAATACGGGGTCATCTGGGAGCGCGACCGTCAGCCGACCATTACCGTGCAGGCCGACGTGCGCGGCGACGCGCAGGGCATCGACGTGACGCGCGACATCGAGCATGCACTCACCGTTGCGCGCGCCAGATTACCCGTCGGTTACCGGATCGAGGTAGGCGGCGCGGTGGAAGAGAGCGTCAAGGGCCAGACATCGATCAACGCGGAAATGCCGTTGATGATCATCGCGGTGCTGACGTTGCTGATGATCCAGCTGAAAAACTTCGCAAGAACCTTCATCGTCGTGCTGACCGCGCCGCTTGGCTTGATCGGCGTGGTGGCCGCGCTGCTGCTGTTCGGCAAGCCGTTCGGCTTCGTCGCGTTGCTGGGCGTGATCGCGATGTTCGGCATCATCATGCGCAACTCCGTGATTCTGGTGGACCAGATCGACCAGGACATCGCAGCGGGGCAGCCGCGCTTCGACGCGATCATCGGCGCGACCGTGCGGCGGTTCCGGCCGATCATGCTGACGGCCGCCGCTGCCGTGCTCGCGCTGATTCCACTGCTTCGCTCGGGCTTCTTTGGCCCGATGGCAACCGCGCTGATGGGCGGCATCACCATCGCCACAGTTCTGACGGTGTTCTTCCTGCCGGCGCTCTACGCGACCTGCTTCAGGGTCCGGCGTGACGAGCGCGACGCGCAACCAGTCGTCGTCGAGCATACGGAGGTTTGATCATGAGCTTTACCTGCAAGACATCCGTGGCGGCCGCGGCAGCGGCACTCGCCCTGTCCGCGTGCTCGTTCGGGCCGAGCGGCGAGCCGCCAGCCATGCCGTCGCCCGCGCACTATGGCGCTGAGGCGCAGCCATCGAAAACGGTGGCTGCGGGTGGCGTTGCGCAGACATTCGATGTCGGCGCGGCTCCCATGCCGCAATGGTGGCGGCTTTACCGCTCAGATGCGCTCGACGCCTTCGTGGACGAAGGCTTGCGCAACAGTCCGACACTCGCCGCGACACAGCGCACGCTCGCGTCAGCGCGCGAGCAACTGCGCGCACAGATCGGCGCATCGACGCTGCCGTCGATCGACGGCGCCGCGCAGGTCGAGCGCGCGCGTACGCCTATCGTTCCGGGGCTTGGACCCGAGCAGGTGCAATACAACTTTTTTGCTGGGCAGATCTTCACCCATTACACGTTCGACCTGTTCGGCCAGACGCGCTACATGAATTCGGCGAGCGCGGCGCGTGTGAACGTGCAGGCGTTCGAACTGGAGGCGTCGCGTCGGGCGCTCGCCGCGAACATCGTCGGTACTGCGATCAATGTGGCGGCGCTCGATCGGGAGATCGCGCTTACCGAACGGCTCGTTGCGGTGTCGAACGATGCTGCAAATGAGGATCAGCAGCGCTACGCGCTCGGCTCTGTCTCACGCGCACAGGCGCTTGAGTCGAAACAGGGCGCTGCTGACATCGCGGCGACGTTGCCGTCGCTACGTCAGCAACGCGCGTCCTCTATCCACGCGCTGGCCGTGCTGATGGGGCGCACGCCGGATAACGCGCCGAGCGTGCCGGAACTCGATAGCCTGTCGCTGCCGGAGCACGTGCCCGTGGCCGTGCCGTCGGATCTGCTGCGCTCGCGCCCGGACATCGAGGCAGCCGACGCCGCCGTGAAGGCCGCCGCCGCGGATGTCGGCGCCGCGACCGCGCAAATGTTCCCGAGCCTGTCACTGACGGGCTCGATGGGACGAGGCGGCTTCAGCTGGCCGGCGGTGACCTCGGGCGCGGGCGCACTGTGGGCGATCGGCGCCGGCCTGTCGCAGCCAATCTTCCATGGCGGCGCGCTGTTCGCTCAGCGTCGCGCGTCGGTCGACGCCTACGACGCTGCCGTGCTGCACTATAAGGCGACGGTGCTGTCCGCTTTCCAGGATGTGGCGAATTCGCTGGCCGCGCTGGATAACGACGCGCAGATGCTCGCTTCGTCGGACGAAGCCGCGGACGCCGCTCGCGCGGCATTCGAGGATACGGCGTCGCGACACCGCATGGGCTCGCTGCCTTCGACGGCACGACAGGCGAGCGAGTCGCGTTACCTGAACGCGCAGATTGCCGCCGTGCGCGCAGCCGGTCAGCGCATGAGCGATACGGCGGCGCTGTTTCAGTCGATGGGCGAGTTGCCCGCCACCCCGCAGAGCGCAGCCGCGGCGCGATGACCGGGTGTTCGTGACAGTGGCGAGGACAGTCGGGCCGGACCGGCGCCGAGCAATCGGTTCAAATATGAGGAAGCCTTGCGCGGAGCGGGGAGGACAGCACCGTCCTGTCCGCAATTGCACACTGCGCGAAAAGGGCGGTTACGTGCTTTGAGGAATGAGTCGGTGCGAACGGCGGGGAAGCCATCCCTTTGCGTTATCTGCTGGATGCCTCGCTGATTTTTCCGTCGACGCAGAATGCGATCCGGCTCATATGTTCAGCGCTTCGCGAAATAGCGAGGTATCGCTGCGAGACGCTCGACAACCACGGCCGGGACACTATCAACTCAGCCCTGATCGACGGCTTCCTCGACGGTGGGCAATGGACGGGTAGCGATCTTTTCCGCCTCCGCGCGCTTCAGTCCGAGCGTTTGCAGCAACATTGCTGCCGTGCGCTCGGGAAAATGCTCGCCGCTAAAACCCAATTCTGTCAGCACGCCCGCCGCGCTGGCGCCCGGCACGACGAAGTTCAACTCGGCGGCGATGGCACACAGCACCGTGCCGCCCACTGCGAGAAATCCGATAAAGGGGTCAGCCACGACGAACCGCTTCGCCGCAATCCCGTTGCCGATGTCGCGCAGCAGTCGCTGACCGAGTCCGCGGCTCATTGCGCGCGCAGAAAACCCTTCACGTATCAGAAAACGTCCCCACACGGGATCATGCCGCGCCCGAAGGACCGTATGGCGCACAGAGACGGCGACTACTTCTGCGGGGTCGGAAACGCCGCCTGTAAGGCGATCGAGCATGTTCGCGAATTCTTCAAACACGTTGTCGACAAGCGTCGCATAGATCGCTTCCTTCGATTCAAAGTGGTTGTAAAACGAGCCGAAGCCGACGTCAGCGGCCTCCGTGATTTCGTTGATCGCCACGCCCTCCATGCCTTTTTCGGCCATCAGCCTGAGAGCAGCGTCGAGCAGACGGGTTCGCGTCTCACGCTTGCGACGTGCACCGCGCGGCTCCCGTTCTTCGGCAACGGGTACGGGGGCGACGGACGTGGCAACGGTGGAACGCTTGCCTGCCCGGCGATTTGTCGTGTTGGTCATCGTGATCCCTGATCTGGACATACCGCGCAGTATAGATTCGAATCTCTATATTGACAAAATCATCAGCGATGAGTTTAATGTCATCAAAGGCCTCGACGAGCCGATTCGACCAGAACCGATGGAGTGATCATGGAGACAGCAGCCAGAAGCGGTGCCGCCCCCCGGCGTTGGCATTGCGCCGCCCGCGCGCCGATGCGGGCATCCGTACCCGCTTTCGATAGCGCGTCGGCGAAGCATCTATTGCCGTTCGATCCTGCCGCCAATGCGGCAGGTTTCAAAGTCGAATCGGCCGTTGCGACCGAGTGAGGTTCCGACATGAAACTGACTACTGCACAGCCCGCTCGTCATCCCCATCCGACGGCAAAAGCGACCGCATTGGCCTATCTGGTATTCGAGCGACCGGACCTCGAACAAGCGGAGCATTTTCTCAACGACTTTGGGCTTCAAACAGTATCGCGGGACGAGGCGCTGCTTCTTCTGCGTGGCACGGACGCTTCGCATTTCTGTCATGTGGTGCGTAGGGCGCCGAAAGCGCGGTTTGTGGGGTTCGGCCTGCAAGTCGACAGCCGCGAGGAGCTTGATGCGCTGGCGAAGCTGCCGGGCGCGTCCGATGTAGAAAACTCCGCGCTACCGGCCGGCGGCTACGTGGTGCGGCTGTCAGACCCTTCCGGTTTCGCTATCGATGCGATATGGGGCCAGGCACCCGCGTCAGCGTTGCCGCACCGCCTGCCGTTGCCATTCAATTCCGTCGATGCCACCGTTCGCGTCAACGATACGCAGCGACCGCCCGAGCGCGCTCCAGAGGTCATCCGGCTAGGGCATGTCGTACTCGAACTCGCCGACTTTCAGGAAACCTGTGCCTGGTACACGCGGCACTTCGGGTTCATCCCGAGCGACGTACAGGTGCTTCCCGACGGCTCGCCGGCGGTCGCATTCATGCGTCTCGATCTTGGCAGCAAGCCGGCCGATCATCACACGCTAGCGCTTGCTCAGGGATTCGCCGCGACCTACAGCCATAGCGCTTACGAGCTCATCGACGCGGACGCGGTCGGTATGGGCCAGCGCGTTTTGCGCGACAGTGGCTGGTCGCACGCGTGGGGGATCGGCCGACATATCCTGGGCAGCCAGATTTTCGACTACTGGCAAGACCCGTGGGGCGACAAGCACGAACACTACTGCGACGGCGACCTGTTCACGTCCGATGAGCCAACGGGAATCCATGCCGTGAGTCGCGAGGCAATGGCTCAGTGGGGGCCGACCATGCCGCGCAGCTTCACGAAGCCCAAATTCACGCCGACGAGCGTTGTGGTGCTTTTCAGAAACCTGCGTTACAGCCCTGACCTGACTTTGAGCAAGCTGCGAACGCTGGCGAAGATTTTCGCCTGAACCCAGGCATCCCTATTGATCCGGAGAATTGAACAATGGCACTTCACGTCCTGCATTATCTTCATCATGGCCGTGCCCAGTGGGGCGTGGTCGCGGAGGGCGCCATCACGCCGATTCCAGGCGAGTACGAGTCGACCGCTACGTTCATCGAGGCCAATCCGGTGGAGCGGCTCGTGATACTCAGCGGTCCATCGATTCCCGAATCGGAGGTGCAGTGGCTGTCGCCCATAACCGCCGACCAGCAGTTCATCTGCCAGGGCGCGAATTACCGCCAGCATATGATCGAGTCCGGCATGGACCCGGACGTCAAGAAGTTCAACATGATTTTCACGAAGGCACCGAGCTGTATCGTTGCGGCGGACTCAGCCATCGTGAAACCACGCGCGGTGCGGTTCCTTGACTATGAGATCGAACTCGGTCTCGTGCTCAAACGCGATATCACCTCGGCTGAGACTGTCACCGAGGAAAACCTGCACGAGTACATCGCGGGCGTTGTGATCGTCAACGATTATTCAGCGCGTGATATCCAGATTCCGCAGATGCAGTTTTACAAGGGCAAGAGCTTTCGGACATTTGGCCCTGTCGGCCCTTATCTTTGCCTGCTCGAGAAGCATGACATTCCGAAGCTGAAAGAGCTCGTGCTGACGCTGACGGTCAACGGAACCGTCCGCCAGAACGACACTACTGCTGGCCTTGTCTATGGCCCGGCAGAGACTCTGACTGAGCTTTCCCGTGTGCACGACCTACGCACGGGTGACCTCCTTGCAACCGGCACACCATCTGGGTGTGCGCTGAGCATTCCTTCACCAGAGAAGCTGCGCGCTGCGGCGCAGTTGTCCGAAGAGGATAAATGGCGGCTTTTCCTGAAGATGCAGGAGGACAGGCCTCAGTATCTTCAGGTGGGAGACGTTGTCGAGGCATGGATTGTCAGCCTCGACCGCTCAATCAACCTGGGCGTGCAGCAAAACGTCGTCGTTGAAGAGGCAGTATGAAAGACGCCGCAAAAGGACAGGATGTTCTCGCTATCGAAGCATTGGGACAAGTGCCGGAGCTTCCGTCGAGCACCTACGAAATGATCTGCAGGGGCGCTGCCATCAATCCATCGGCGCCCGCGCTTTCCTTCTTTCGAACAGCCGATGACTATGCGAGCCCGGAGTGCTGGACGTACAGCGACCTGTTGCGTGATATCACGCGCACCGCAAACATGTTTTCGCGGCTGGGCGTGGAAAGGAACACTGTCATCGCCTATATGCTGCCCAATCTTCCAGAGACACACTTCGTGATCTGGGGAGGCGAAGCGGTCGGAATTGTCTGCGCTATCAATCCACTGCTTGAAAGCGAAGCCATCGGCGAATTGCTGAAGGCATCAGGTGCCAGCGTGCTCGTAACGCTCGCGCCGTTCCCCGGGACTGAACTATGGCAAAAAGTGCAAGCGATGTTGCACCACGTCCCCGCCATAAAAGATCTCGTGCTCGTTAATCTGGCCGACCGGATACCGGGGGAAAAAGGATTGACGGCCCGGATACTACAACGTGGCGAAACCGCGAGTCTGCATGGCAAAGGCGGCGTGCGCAGCGCAGTTCCTGCGCAGATCCGGATCCATGATTTTGGCACCGCGATGGCGAGCGAGTCCGGAATCTCGCTCGACAACTCGCCCTCGGCGAGGATCGACGATATTTCGTCCTGCTTTTGCACGGGCGGCACCACGGGATTGCCGAAGATCGCGATGCGCCGGCACCGCAACGAGGTTGCCAATGCGTGGAACACGGGGCGGTTTCTCGGCAAAAGCATCGGTCCGGGCAAAACGATATTTTGCGGACTGCCGCTATTTCATGTGAATGCCGTGATGGTGACAGGTCTGCTGGCCTTCTCGCGGGGCGCTCATGTCGTTCTCGGCACACCGCAAGGATATCGCGGCGACGGTGTTGTAAAGCGCTTCTGGGAAATTGTTGAACATTACCGCATCAATTTCTTCAGCGGGGTGCCAACGCTCTATGGGTCACTGCTCGAGGTTCCTATTGGCGAGCACGATATTGGTTCGCTCGAGTATGGGTTATGCGGCGCCGCGCCGATGCCAGTCGAATTGCTTCGCAATTTCGAGCATCGCACGGGGATTCGAATCCTCGAGGGCTACGGACTCACTGAAGGAGCGTGCGTGAGCAGCGTTAATCCGCCGCTTGGTGAACGCAGGGCGGGCTCGATTGGCCTTTGCCTTCCCGGTCAGGCAATGAAGGTCGTAGTGGCCGATGAGGCCGGCCGGTATACACGAGATTGCGCGGCAGATGAAGTCGGCCAACTGGTGATCTCCGGACCGAATGTGTTCGTTGGATATTCCAGGCCGGAGCAGAACAGTGGGATCTGGATGGACCTCGGCGACGGCGAACGTTGGCTCAATACCGGCGATCTCGGGCGCCGCGATGCCGACGGATACTTCTGGCTCACGGGCCGGAAAAAGGAGCTGATCATTCGGGGCGGTCACAATATCGACCCAGCGGCTATCGAAGAAGCCCTGCATCGTCATCCCGCGGTTCAGATTGCCGCCGCCGTGGGCCGGCCCGACGCGCATGCGGGCGAGTTGCCGGTCGCCTATGTCCAGCTCAAACCAGACGTCACGACAACCGAAGCGGAACTGGCCGTATTCCTGCGCGCCTGCATTAGCGAGCGGGCTGCGCTTCCTAAGGCAATCCGCGTCATCGATACGATGCCGCTGACAGGCGTCGGCAAGATCTACAAGCCGGCGCTGAAATGGCGAGAAATGGCGGACGCGTTGCGATCCGCGCTCGTTGAGGCGGGCATCAGCGATGCAGCGGTGAGCATCGTCGAAGACGCCGGTCGCGGGCTGGTGGCTCATGTCGAGCTCAACAGCGTCGAGCTCGAAGAACTGGCGCGCGCGACGCTCGCGCGCTTTCCATTCGGTTTTTCGCTTTCCGTCCCGGCGATCTCGAGGGGTAACGCGGGTCACGCCTGAACGCCAGTGGCATTGGTTATCGAGCAAGAGCAGTGGCTTTTGGATGGAGACGAAGATGGGTAATGCACCGGAAGCGACGTTGCGATCGCTTGATGAAAAATGGCTCGGCCCCGTTTCGGCAACGCCGCTGCGGATTACCCGACGGGGTCGCGCGCAGTCGAATCAGGGAGTCTACGTACACATCGAACTGGATCTGCCAGGGGAAAGCGTTGGCCTGTTTTTCTTCCGGCACTCCGATGGTTCGTGGCGCGTGATCCCGCCGGAAGCTGCGCGCCCGTCAATGCGGGCTCACTGACAAATCCCGTTCTCGAGAGCGCGTCGTAATCTCACGCCAGGCATAGATCTGTAGCCAGGCGCCTTGACTGCGGGCGCGAAAAAGAAGAGCGGTGAAAAGCGTCATCAGAGACGCGCGAAAGCGCGTCATTTCATTTAGTACGACTCCATAAGAAGCGCGCCTGACTTCGTTCGATGCAATCGAACGAAGTCAGGCCGACACCACGCGGTCAAGGGCGCCCCATGAAGCGCCGTGACCGGCAGGGCGACAAAAAACTATTCAGCCAATGAGACAGGAGAAGACACGTGATGAATGACAGGAGAACGGTTCGTGCCGCTGGTTTCGCGGTGTGCTTCTGCGCGGTCGCGTTTGCTGGTAACGCGCTCGCGCAGACGGCCGGGAGCTTCACCGTGGCGACCGGGTGGCTCCACGTCGCGCCACAGAGCAGTGCAACGCCGCTGACCGTGGAAAGCGTGGGTGGGATGACAGTGAATCAGCAACTGCCCGGTACTGGGGCGCATGCGACGTCCACGGACACAATGGGGATCACGACCGAGTATTACGTCACCGAACACATCGGCATCGCGACGCTCATCGGACTCCCGCTCACGGTGGATCTGGTCGGGGATGGCTCGCTCGCGAAGTATGGCACTCTGGGCTCGACACGGCCGATTCCGCCCGCGCTTGTCTTTCGATACCACCTGCTTTCCGCCCAGTCGAAGTTCCGTCCTTTCATTGGGCTAGGCGTGAACTATACCTGGTTCACCCAGGTGCGCACGACGAACAGTCAGTTTGTCACTGACAGTCTCGGTCCAGGTGGGTCGGCGCACGGATCCCTCAGTTCATCCTGGAACCCGGTATTCGAGATCGGGGCTTATTACGCGATAACGAATCACTGGTCCGTGGGGGCGAGTGTCGGTTACGTTCCTGTAAAGACTCACCTTACGCTAGACGGGACAACGGCTAATGGGACGCAAATCGTTTCGAGATCGACGATCCGTATAAATCCCGTAAATGTCTTCCTGAATGTCGCTTATACCTTCTAGCCCACAAGGACAGCGTTTCATGCGCCGGACACGGCGGAATACGTTCAACCAGTTTAGAGGTTCAAATGCACAACAAAATGAGGAAATGCGACCATTCGATACACGCTGATGACGCCCCGATGGACGTAACGCTACGGCGTACGCTTTCCGTCGCGCGCGTGGGAGTAATGGTTGTGCAAGCGGTTTGGCTATCTCCTGCTTCAATGTTTCATCTCGGGTGAAACCATGAAGCGACAAGTGCTCAAATCGATTCTGTTCGCGCTGCCCAAAGTACTCGACCTGACGGCACGCCGTTTTCCCGCCTATCGTCAGCGCCTCAAGGAGCGGAACATTGTCGCCAGGATCGGGCTGATGGATCGGAGCGTCGGCCGCGTCCTCGAAATCAGGAACGGTCGCATCCGGTCGCGCCCTTGCACGCGTGGGCAAGCCGACGTGAGCATCCTGTTCAAGGATGTCGCCACGGCCCTGAAATTTCTTTCCCCACGGCAGGACCATGCTGAAATTATTCATGCGGCAAAGAACTTCAAGGTGGTGACGGAAGGCGACGATGAACTGCTGGTGTGGTTCATGCAAACGCTCAGTATGATGCAAACCATTGGACTGCCGATGGGCACGCCAATGCGGGACGGCACACGCCGGTACACGACCTGCACGAACGGTGGCCCATTGTTCGTGTACGTGAAGGATGGTCGCATCGTTCGGGTGACGCCCATCGATCTGGACGGCAAGGACGCTGCCAGCTGGGAAATCGAGGCGCGCGGGCGACGTTTCAGCCCACCACGGCGAGGCCTCGTTGCACCGCACGCATTGGCGATCAAGTCGCTTGTCTATTCCGACAAACGGATTCTTCATCCGTTAAAGCGCGTTGATTTCGACGCAGACGGCGAGCGCAATCCGCAGAACCGCGGCAAGTCGGGCTACGTGCGGATCAGCTGGGACGAGGCGCTGGACATCGTCGCGAAAGAAATCAACCGGCAGAAGCGTGTTCACGGTCCCGGCTCAATTACGTTCCCCATGTCGTCGCATCATCAGTGGGGGAACATCGGCTACTACCTCAGCGCGCTCACCCGCTTTGCCAATCTGATTGGCTTCACTCGGGTTGCCGCGAATCCGGACAGTTGGGAAGGCTGGTACTGGGGTGCGATGCATCACTTCGGCAATTCGATGCGCGTCGGTGTGCCGTCAGGCTATGGCGGCATTGAAGACTGCCTGAAGGAGGCCGAGATGATCGTCTTCTGGTCTTCCGATCCGGAAAGCACTAACGGCGCGTATGCGGGATTCGAGGGTACGCCGCGGCGCCTGTGGGCCAAAGAACTGGGCATCGAGTTCGTTCACATCGACCCACACTGCAATCCGACCGCGCAGTTGCTGGGCGGGCGTTGGATTCCCGTGCGACCGCAAACCGATGCCGCTCTCGCGACCGCGATCATGTACGTTTGGGCCGTGGAGGGTTTATACGACGAGGACTACGTTGCCAACCGCACGACCGGCTTCGACGAGTGGCGCGCCTATCTGCTGGGGGATACGGACGGCGTGCCGAAGACGCCCGAATGGCAACAGTCCGAGACCGGCGTGCCCGCCAAGGACGTGCGGGCGCTCGCTCGCCTGTGGGGGAAAAAGAAGGTCTATCTCTCTGTCGGCATGACAGGCGCGGGATTCGGCGGGGCAGGACGCGGCGCGACCGGGGCGCAATGGGCGCGCTGCATGATCATGATGATGGCGATGCAGGGGTGGGGTAAGCCGGGCGTCAATTTTGGGTGTCTGCAGTTGGGTGCTCCGCACGACCTCCACTTCTATTTCCCGGGCTACGCGGACGGCGGGATGTCCGGCGACCTTGCGTGGACCGCCAATGCCGTCAACAACTATCAGCGCATGCCGCACATCCTGACCATGAATCCCGTCAAACAGATGGTCCCGCGGCAGCAGCTACCCGATGCCATCATCAACGGCCATGCGACGGGATACCTGTGGGACGGTATGTCTCAGGAAGCGCAGTTCGCGCCGTTCAGCTACCCGATGCCGGGCTATTCACCGATCCACATGATCTATCGCTATGGCGGGTCGGCTTTCAGCACCGTCACGAAGTCCGGACGCTGGGCGGATGCTTATCGACATTCCAGCATCGAGTTCGTGGTGAACCAGTCGATCTGGATGGAAGGGGAGGCGCAGTTCGCCGACATCATTCTGCCGGCTTGCACGTCGCTCGAGAGATGGGATATCGGCGAGTGGTCGAATTCGGGCGGCTACGCGCATCATGGCTTCAACACCGTCAATCATCGCATGGTGACGATGCAGCACAAATGCATCGAGCCTCTAGGCGAATCCCGCTCGGACTACGATATCTTCGCCGCTATTCTGACGCGTCTTGGTCTTGGCGGCGTCTTTACCGAGGGTTGCGGCGAACTCGACTGGGTCAAGCGGGTATTCGAGTCGTCGGATCTGCCGGATCACGTCACGTGGCGCGAATTCTGCCGCAAAGGCTATTTCGTCGTACCGCCAGAAAAGCCCGAATTGCGCCATCCCGTCGACATGCGGTGGTTCGCCGAAGGTCGGCGTAAGGATTTGCAGGAACCGCATCCGATGCCGTCGCAGTATGCCGAAAAGTTTGGGATGGGCCTGCAGACGCCGAGCGGCAAGCTCGAGTTCATACCCGAGTTGCTGAAGCGGCACACCGCCGACAACCCCGAGCGGCCCGCACTAAACCGGTATATCCCGTCGTGGGAAGGTCTGCGCTGCGAGCGGGCCGGGCGCTATCCGCTGCAATTAATCGCAACTCACAGCCGCTACAGTTTTCATACCCATTGCGACGGCAAGAATTCGTCAGTCAACAGCGTCGAGGATCATCGTGCGCTGATCGGCGGGCATCGCTTCTGGCTGCTGAGGCTTGGGTTCGCAGACGCGGCCGCGCGGGGCATTGCTCATCGCGACCTCGTCAAGGTCTACAACGACCGCGGCGCCGTGATCTGTGCGGCTGATGTGTCTGCTCTGTTGACCCCGGGCGTCGTCAAGTCGTATGAGGCAAGCGCGGAATTCCAGTTGATCGAAGTGGACGGCGAACGTGTCGAGATCGGCGGCTGCATGAACATGCTCACGCCCGACCGGTCGCAAACGGCAGGCACCAGCAGCATGAGTCCGAACTCATGCCTCGTACAGGTCGAAAAATGGCAAGGCGCCGATGCGTTCCTGCTCGGTCGCGCAGCGAGAGGAGAAACGCCATGAGCAAGTGGAATCTGGTTATCAAGGTCGGGCGCTGCGAGAACTGCCAGAACTGCGTGATCGCCGCGCGCGACGAGCACGTTGGCAACGAGTTTCCTGGTTACTCGGCACCGGCTTCGGCGGATGCCGAAAGCGCCATTCGCATCATGCGCCGCGTGCAAGGCGATTCGCACATGGTCGAGACGACGTACCTGCCGGTGATGTGCAACCACTGCGACGACGCACCTTGCATGCGTGTAGGCGGCGATGCCATCCGCAAGCGCGCCGACGGCATCGTCATCATTGATCCGGACAAGGCGCGGGGCAGAAAGGACCTTGTCAAGGCCTGTCCATACAAGGCGATCGTATGGAACGAGGCATTGCAACTGCCGCAGACATGGATCTTCGATGCCCATCTGCTGGATCAGGGTTGGCCGCACCCGCGATGCGAACAGGCCTGCCCAACGGGCGTTTTCGAAACCGTCAGGCTCGATGACGCCGCGATGGCAGAGAAGGCAAGACGGGAAGGACTCAAAGTTCTGGAACCGAGGTTAAAAACCAGTCCCCGCGTCTGGTACAGCGGCCTCGATCGTTGGGAGACGTGCTTTATCGGCGGCAGTGTCAGCGCGCAGGTGGGGCAGGTCGTCGAGTGTGTCGCTGATGCGGCCGTTGCGTTGTACTGGTGCAATCGGAAGGTGGCCGAAACCGTCACCGACGCGTTCGGCGATTTCCGGTTCTCGCGGCTCATCAAAGATAGCGGCCATTATCGGATCGAGATTCGTCATGGCTTGGGCAATGCGTTGCGCGAATGCGTATTGGGCGAGAGCGTGTATGTCGGCGAGATCGGCCTCGTGCAGTCGACGAACGCGGTTGAGGTGGACTGATGCCGGCGGTCTGTATTCATCCATGAAGCCGGTACGCCTGACACGCGCATGCAAAAAAGAGCAGACGCGAGAGCGCCTGCTCGACGCAGCGCGCCGTTCGTTCATCGAGCGGGGCCTGGCCGCGACGAGTGTGGAACACATCGCCGAGGCGGCCGGCTACACACGCGGCGCCTTCTATTCAAACTTCAGCAGTCAGCAGGAACTGCTACTCGAATTGCTGCAACGCGATGTAGAAAAGACGTGCGCGGACTGGCAGGCGATCATCAAATCGCCTGGCGCGCCGGACCAGGAAAAGGGTCGCGCACTCGCGCGTCTGAGTTGCGCTGAATTCGACAATGATTGCTTCCCGCTGTGGGTCGAAGCGGGCCTTCTCTCGTCGCGCGATAGCACGGTTCGGGAGCGGGTCACCGGGTTGCGGCAAAGGAAGCTGGCGAAGCTGGCCGCGTGTCTGTGCGCAGGCGTGCGTCCAGGCGACGGCGGCCGGCCTGCTCAACCTGAAGCGCTCGCGGCGGCCCTCCTCAGCCTCTGCGACGGCATGCGTTTCTTCCGGCTGTGCAATCCGGAAGGAATGACGGACGATTCGATTCGAGCCATTTTGGCGGCCTTGTTTTCCTGCACTTCGTCAGGTCCGGTACTGGAGAAACTTGAGTCGCTGGATGATGTCGGTGCAACGGTCCGCTTCCACTTACGCTCTTAGATCAATACGTTAGGACGGTCGTTTACGTTGATCTATCGCAAAACACTAGCGGGCCTGGCGAGGATACTCGTGAGAATCACAAACTCACTGAGGAGCGACTGATGGCTCAATTCATGAAAGCTGCGGTAGTCCATGCCTTCGGCGAGCCGCTGCGGATAGAAGAAGTGGCGGTTCCTGCGCCCGCTGCGGGTCAGATTCTCGTCAACGTGAAGGCTTCCGGGGTCTGCCACACCGACCTTCATGCCGCCGATGGTGACTGGCCGGTCAAGCCTCGCCTGCCGTTCATCCCAGGTCACGAGGGTGTCGGTTATGTCGCGGCGATTGGCGCGGGAGTCACGCACGTGAAGGAAGGCGACCGCGTTGGGGTGCCGTGGCTCTATACCGCATGCGGTCACTGCGAATACTGTCAGACGGGCTGGGAGACGCTTTGCCACGAGCAGCAGAATACCGGCTATTCCGTGAACGGCAGCTACGCCGAATATGTGGTCGCCGATCCGGACTACGTAGGTCGTCTACCGAACGGGGTCGCGTTCGACGAAATCGCGCCGATCCTCTGCGCCGGGGTCACCGTATACAAAGGCATTCGGGTCACGGACACCCGGCCCGGTCAGTGGATCGCCATCTCGGGCATAGGCGGCCTCGGTCATGTCGCGGTCCAGTACGCCGTCGCGATGGGCCTGCATGTCGTTGCCGTGGATGTCGCGCCCGACAAGCTGGAACTTGCGCGCAAACTCGGCGCGCAAATCACCATCGACGCCTCGACGTCCGATCCTGCGAGCGAGGTCCAGAAAAAGATCGGTGGCGCACATGGCGTTCTCGTGACCGCTGTCTCGCGCGGCGCGTTCGCGCAAGCGCTCGGCATGGTGCGCCGCGGCGGTACCGTCGCGCTCAACGGCCTGCCGCCCGGCGACTTTCCTCTGCCGATTTTTTCAACGGTACTGAATGGCATCACGGTTCGCGGTTCCATCGTGGGCACGCGTCGCGACCTGCAGGAATCGCTCGATTTCGCGGCCGAGGGAAAAGTGCGCGCGCATATTCACCATGAGCGGCTAGAGAACATTAACGAAGTGTTCACCGCATTGCGCGAGGGCAAGGTCGACGGCCGGATCGTACTCACGGAACTTTGAATGAGCCACTGCCTTGTGCCGATATCGCGCGCCGTGCGCATCCAGTTGACGGCTCATCGTTGACCAGACGAACGAAGGCATTGATCCATGTCAGATCGGCACGGTGCCGCACGAGTAGTCTTCACAAGTTGCACGTCAATCGGTGCGCGCGTGCGAGTCCTCCCGCGAGACAGCCGGGGCCGCCGCGCGCGCCCTCAGCCAATGTCGCAGTGGAGGACGTAGTCATGGATGCAGCCACGCAGTTCGCACGCAGTCAGGAAATCGCCGGAAACATCGCCTACGTGCTGCAAAAACGCGCGCAGAATGCAGTAAATCAATACGGGAAACGCTTGCGCGACGCCGTCAGTGACGGCGTCCGCATGGACCAAAGCTGTACCTCGCCAACCGGGGCGCAACTGAACCCTTTGAGCGCATGGCAGTACGCTGTCGATGTCGCACAACGCTCGCTGCTGTTCTGGGACACGATGCGAGAGCGCGGCACTCAGTACGTGGAGAACACGTCGCAAGGGCTCAAGCCCGCGCTTCACTTCGACTATGACGTCGTGCTCGATGGCAGGCATTTCGCGCGCCCTGTGAACTATGCGCTGCTGCACATCACACCACCCGAAGACGTCATCGTCGACGCGAATAAACGGCCCTATCTGATCATCGATCCGCGCGCCGGTCACGGTCCGGGCATTGGCGGCTTCAGGGACGATTCGCAGGTCGGCGTCGCTCTGCGCGCGGGCCATCCCGTGTACTTCGTCGTGTTCTTCCAGAATCCCGAACCGGGCCAGACCTTGCTCGACGTATGCGCGGCCGAACAGGAGTTCGTGAAGAAAGTGCGCTCGCTGCATCCCGACAGCGCGAAGCCGGCGATCATCGGCAACTGCCAGGGCGGCTGGGCCGCGATGATGCTGGCGAGCTCGTCGGCTGAAGACACTGGACCGGTCGTCATCAACGGCGCGCCGATGTCGTATTGGAGCGGCTCGTGGAGCGAGGGCGTGGGCGATAACCCGATGCGCTACGCGGGCGGCCTGCTGGGCGGCACGTGGCTCGCTTCGTTTTCGTCCGACCTCGGCAACGGCAGGTTCGACGGCGCGTATCTCGTGCAAAACTTCGAGTACCTGAACCCTGCCAATACCTTGTGGGACAAATACTATCGCGTGTATGACAACATCGATACGGAGCCACCGCGCTTCCTGGAGTTCGAGCGCTGGTGGGGCGGCTACTACCTGATGAACCGGGAAGAGATCGAGTGGATCACGCGCAATCTGTTCATCGGGAACAAGCTGTGGTCGGGCACGGTGCGCGGCGTTTCGGGCAAAGCGTTCGACCTGCGCGATATCCGCTCGCCGATCGTCCTGTTCGCCTCGATGGGGGACAACATCACGCCGCCGCAGCAGGCGTTCAACTGGGTGGCCGACCTGTATGGAAGTACTGAGGAAATCAAGGCGCGCGGCCAGGTCATCATCGGACTGATGGATCAGGAGGCGGGACATCTCGGCGTTTTCGTATCGGGCAAGGTGGCGAAGAAGCAACATGCGCAGATCGTCAACGTGCTCGAGGCAATCGAGACGCTCGCACCGGGTCTCTACGCGATGTTGATCGACGAGGTCAACGGTGACGACGGCAAAATCGCATACGAAGTCACGTTCGTCGAACATCGTCTGGAGGAAATCGCGCAGCATTTCAATCGTTTCAAGCGCGAGGACGAGAAGCCCTTCGAGGCGGTGGCCGAGCTTTCCGAATTCAATCAGCGCGCTTATGAAATGTTCGCGCAGCCATGGGTGCAGTGGACGTCGAACGAAGCCACGGCGCGATTACTGCGTGAGATTCATCCGCTGCGCTCGCAGCGGTGGGCATGGTCGGACCTGAATCCGTGGCTCGCGTGGCTGCACCCGGCGGCCAACGCGGTCAAAGCCAGTCGTCAACACGCCGCGGATATCGGGCCGTGGCGCGAACTCGAGCATCGCGGCTCCGAAATGATCAGCGCTTCGCTCGACTACTACAGGGCAATGCGCGATGCTGTCGCCGAGTCGACGTTCTTCGGCGTCTACACGAACCCATTCCTGCTTCATTTCGCAGACCGGTATCGCGAGCGCAACGCAGCCGCCTCCACGGTTACGGATCCGCGCGAACTGCCTTTCGTCAAGGAGGCGCTGGCATCGATCGAGCAGGGCGGCTACGACGAAGCGGTCGCGCGGGCCGCTTTCCTGCTTGGGCGCAGTGGCGAGCCATTGCCGCTTGCACGGCTTGCGACGCAGCGTGAACTGATCGAAGCGTACGCCGAGTATCTGCCCAGCTTGCCAGCCGACCAGTGGCGGCGCATTCGCGGCGAACAGGAACTCATCGCGACCTACGAGCCGCAGCAGGCTATCGCGACGCTTCCCGCGCTGCTGACTGTGCCTGCAGACCGGAAGAGGCTGCTGACGTTGCTGGACAGACTACTTGGCGACTCGCGCGTGCAAAGCGTCACGCCAAGCGCGCAGCAATGGGAGGCGCTGCAACGCATTCGCGCGGTCCTCGGGGCGCCACCTGCGGCACGGCCTGTTGCGGTGCTCGAACATACGCCGACATGAGCGCGCCATGGCTGAAGTCTTACCAGGTGATGTGCGAGACAGGGTCGCTGACGACGAAATCAACGAGTTCATTCAGAGATAGGGATTGCCTCTGTTCGATTCGATTGAACGCGTGCCTGCAGGAAGCGGAAGTCCCATGGCGCTGCTGAGGTTCATTGACCTCGGGTCAGAGGTCCTGGACGTGCTGATGTTGAGGATTCGCAACGTGTTCTGGAGAGGGCACACGATCAGTGCGAAGGTCCTGCTAGTGAGGGACGATTGGCTCGCTTGCGTCGATTAGCGATAGACGTCTTGCCCGGGAGAGGAGCTGCGGCATCGCCTTGGGCGCCTTGGATTCGCGGTCTCGTCTCATGACCTGCATCAACGTTTTGCGCTAGCAGGCGAGTAACTTGATTCCAGTCTTGCAGGTAAAGCGCGGCCGCAATGCCGGCCGCGAACCTCGGCATAAGACCTCCAATAGGAGACGGCGTTCGTCCACGAGGGGTGATGCGCGCATATGCGCGTCAACACGACGTGAACCGGAATCATGCTGATCTTCCGCTACGCCAGTCACAATCCGACTTTGCTGGATTCGCGCGCGATGCTGACATCATCAACCCTTTCTCAGGCGACGAGGCTGCCACCTCGCCTTGGCGAAGTGGCGGATCGCGGGGCCGCGGTCACGCTGACCGTGTCGCTGGCGCTCGTACTGGCTGGTTGCGCGACACCGGTGATGCAACCGTCGATTGAAGTTCCCGGCCGGTTCGCCGCCGCGTCGGCATCCGTGGAGCAGCCTGAGGCCGCCTGGTGGGATAGCTACCGCGATCCGGTCTTGTCGGACCTTGTCCGTCGCGCGGCGCACGAAAACCGCGATATCCGCATCGCGGCGGAACGCGTGCGCGCCGCGCGAGCCGGAGAAACGATCAGCCGGTCGTGGCTTCTGCCGACTGTGATCGTTGGCGCCAACGGCTTCAATCACACGACGACTTACGATACCGCCCTGAAGAACTTCGTCCCCGAAGCTGCGAACACGCGGGCGGGACAGGTCGGTATCGGCGCCTCGTGGGAAATCGATTTGTTCGGCCGCCTGCGAGCGGGTGCGAAGGCGGCTGCAGCCGATGCGGTCGCAGTCGAAAATGCCGCGCGCGGCGTGCGCCTTCTCGTGATGACCGACGTTGCAACGAACTACTTTATGCTGGTCGGGGCGTTGCATCAGTTGGACACTATGCGCGCAATCTCGGCCGCGCAGGACGAGACGCTACGCCTCGTGACTGCCCGTGAACGTGTCGGGCTCGCGACTCCATTTGACGTCGAGCGCGCGAAAACGGAAGCATCGAAGACGCACGCGGCGATACCGCCGCTGGAGACGCTTGCCGAGGTGTCGCGCCATCGCATTGCGGTGCTCGTGGGAGATCAGGCTTTCAATGCCGCGAGCATTACGGCATCGGGCGTCGACGCCATCGTTCCGCTCGCGCGTCCGGGGCAACCGGCCGCCCTGTTGCAGCGCAGGCCGGATCTTCTGGTCGCCAGCGCGCAACTCGACGCGGCCAACGCGCGCAGGCAACAGGCGATGGCGGAATGGTTTCCGCGTCTCATTCTCGGCGCAGTGTTCGGCCGTGAATCGATCGATCTCAACGGCATTGCGCTGGGTCCGGCGAACTTCAGCAACGTCGCGGGCCTCATTGCAATGCCGATCTTCAATGCGGGGCGAACGCGGGCGATCAACGACATCGCCGAGAGCGGTCAGAAGGAGGCGGTGCTTCATTATGAGGACGCGATCGTGCGAGCGCTCGAAGACGTCGAGAACGCGCTCGTCGCGCTCGACGACGAACGCCAACGGGCGCAACTGCTGCACGATGCAACGGCGTCGGCGGAAGCGGCGCTGGGCCGCGCGCAATCCCTTTATGACCGCGGCCAGATCGATTTGCTGCCGCTGCTCGATGCCCAGCGTACCCGCCTGGCCGTGCGTGCGATCGCCAACGACAGCAGCACTCAATTGCTGCTCGACAGCGTCCAACTGTACAAGGCGCTCGGTGGAGGCTGGGAGGTTTTCGAGGCCGCTACCGTGCCGGACGGCGGGTCGGTTTCAGCTACTTCATCCAGCGTGAATCCACATAGGGGGCCATCGTGAATACCTCTCTACGCGCGCTGCTCGCGCTCCTGCCGGGTGCCGCGATGCTACTCGCGTGCGGATCGAAGCCCGCTCCCGAGGCGCTTCGAGTGGTCCGCACTGTCGAGATTCGCTACGACGAGAATGCTGTGACGGACCGTTACGTCGGCACCGTGCAGTCCCGCCATGAGGTCAATGAGGCGTTCCGGGTCAGCGGCAAGGTCGTCAAGCGCAAGGCCGACGTCGGTCAGAAGGTTCGTGAGGGCGATCTACTCGCGGTGCTCGACGATACCGACTATCAACTCGCCGAGGAAGCGGCGCGGCAACAACTGACCGCGGCCGTATCGCAGGCGAGGCTCGCCCAGTCGGATCGGCAACGGCTCAATTCGCTGAAAACTGACGGCTCTGTCAGTGTCTCCGACGACGAAAAAGCGCAAACCGGCGCGCAGACGACTTCGGCGACGGCCGAAGCCGAGCGCAAAAAACTCGAGCTCGCGCGCAATCGGCTGAAATACACGGTGCTGCGAGCGTCGCAGAGCGGCGTCGTCACCGCCGTGCGTTTTGAGGTGGGAGAGGTCGTCGCGGAGGGGCAGCCGGTGGTATCGATCGCCAACGAAGGCGAGCCCGAGATCGTCGCGGACCTGCCGGAGGATAGTCTCGCAACCTTCAGAACGGCGCGATACGACGCGTGGCTCGCTAGCGCGCCCGAGCAACATTTCGAAGTCGTGTTGCGCGAACTTTCGCCGTAGGCCGCCACCCAGACCCGCACCTACCGCGCCCGATTGAAGCCCGCCACACCCCGGCTCCTGCCGCTCGGCGCGACCGCTACGCTGCTTGTCGAACGACCGGCAGGCGAAGTGCCCGCAGCGGTGATCCCCGCCTCGGCCCTAACACAGAACAAGGGCGAGCCCGCCGTCTGGGCGGTTCGCCGCGATGGTTCCGAGGCGGTGGGCACGGTCGATCTGATCCGCGTCTCTGTGCGCGGCTATCGCAATGACGAGGTGCTCGTTTCCGGACCGCCGGCTGGCGAGCTCGTCGTCACGGCGGGCGTTCAGAAGATGGCGCCGGGCATGAAGGTCGCGCTTGTCGGCGCGCCGCGCGGCCCACAAACGGAGCAAGCTCTCCAATGAAGCCGTTCAATCTCACCGAATGGGCATTGAACCACCGCGCCATCGCGCTGTTCGTGATTCTCGTGATCGGCGTTGGCGGATCGCTCAGCTTCGCAAAGCTCGGCCAGCTCGAGGACCCGAACTTCTCGGTACCGTCAATGACTGCGCTCGTGATTTGGCCCGGCGCCACCGCGCAACAGGTCCAGGACGAGGTGCTCAACCGCATGGAAAAGAAGTTCGAGCAGCTCGACCACTTCGAGAAGGTCGTGACGTATGCGCGGCAAGGCTACGGCGCGATGACGATTACAGTGAAGGGCGGCACTTCCCATGCAGATCAGCGCGAGGCCTGGTACCAGGCGCGCAAGAAGTTCACCGACATCAAGCTGGAACTTCCTGACGGCATCGTCGGCCCGATCTTCAACGACGAATACGGCGACGTAACCGGGCTGCTTTATGCGGTCAAAGGCGATGGCATTAGCCAGTGGGAGCTTTCCGACATGTCGGAAAACATCAAGCGGCAGTTGCTCAAGGTGCCGATGGTGAAAAAGATCGACATCTACGGCAAGCAGGCCAAGAAGATTTACGTCGAATTTTCGAATGAGCGGCTGGCCGCGCTCGGGATTACGCCGCTGCAGATCGCCGAGAGCATGAAGAGCCAGAACAGCGTACTGGCCAGCGGACAGATCGACACGCACGGGGATCGCGTGCTCGTGCGCGTGAGCGGCCAGTTCAACAACCTCGACGATATCCGCAACCTTCCGATCGCCGCCGGCGGCCGGTTGCTCAAGCTCGGTGACTTCACCTCGATCACACGTGGATACGAAGATCCTCCGATTTATACGGTACGGCATAACGGGCAGCAGGTGCTGATGCTCGGCATCACGATGACCGACGACGGCAACATTGTCGACCTGGGCAAGGCGATCGAGCAGGCCGTTGCGAAAGTGCAGCTCGAACTGCCGTACGGGGTCGATCTCGAGCGGGTCGCCGATCAGCCGACCGTCGTCAGCGAATCGATCTGGGAGTTCGAGCGCTCGCTGCTCGAAGCGCTGACCATCGTGCTCGCGGTCTGCCTCATCAGTCTCGGCTGGCGCACGGGCATCGTGGTCGGGATCTCGGTGCCGATCGTGCTCGGTGTCGTCGCCCTCGTGATGCGTGCGATGGGCTGGAACCTCGAGCGCGTCTCGCTTGGATCTTTGATCATCGCTCTCGGTCTGCTCGTTGATGACGGCATCATTGCGGTAGAGATGATGGTCGTGAAAATGGAGGAAGGGTGGGACCGCGTGCAGGCGGCCGCTTACTCGTACACGGCGACTGCGATGCCGCGGCTGACTGGTGCGCTGATCACGGCCGCCGCCTTCATGCCGATCGGTTTCTCCCAGTCGACCACCGGTGAGTACGCGGGCGGCATTTTCTGGATCGTTGGCACTGCGGTGCTGTTTTCATGGGTCGTCTCGGGGCTCGTCACGCCCTATCTGGCCGTCAACCTTCTGCCAAAGGACATTGGTCAGAAGCACCATGGTGGCGACCCGTATGACACGCCTTTCTATCGCAATCTGCGCAAGTGGATCGACCTGGCTCTCGTGCGGCGCTGGTGGGTCATCGGCGCGACGGTGGCCGCGCTCGCCGCGGCTGTCGCCGCAAGCAGGTTCGTGCCGCAGCAGTTCTTCCCGAACAGCTCGCGGCCCGAGCTGATCGTCGAGCTTCGACTAAGGGAAGGGGCATCGTTCGCCGCGACCACCGAGCAGGTGAAGCAAATGGAGGCGATGCTAAAAAAAGACCAGGACGTGCGCTTCTTCACGGCCTACACGGGGGCGGGACAGCCACGCTTCTATCTCGCCCTCAATCCCGAACTGCCGAACCCGGGCTACGCTGTCTTCGTCGTGATGACGAAAGACACGCAGGCTCGCGAGCGCGTGCGCTCGCGCCTGATGGAAAGCGTCAACGAAGCGTTTCCCCAAGCGTGGGTGCGAGTCACCCGCCTTGAACTCGGTCCACCGGTAGGTTTCCCGATCCAGTTTCGCGTCGTTGGCTCTGATACGCAGAAGGTCCGCGAAATCGCCCGCGAAGTTGAAAGAGTGGTCGCGTCGAGTCCGAAAGTGCGCGACGTCCAGCTGGACTGGAACGATCCGGTTCGCACGCTAAAGGTCGACCTCGACCAGGACAAGGCGCGCGCGCTTGGGCTGGCTCCGGCCGATGTCGCCTTCGTGACGCAAGCATTCACGAACGGCGCGACGCTGTCGCACTTGCGCGAGCAGGAGAATCTGATTGAAATAGTCGCCCGTGCGGTGCCTTCCGAGCGGCTCGATCTCGGCGCGCTGAAGGACGTGAATCTTTACACGCGCGAAGGAACTGTGGTGCCGCTGTCGCAGGTCGCGCGCGTGCGCTACGAAGTCGAAGAGCCGGTGCTGTGGCGCCGCAACCGGGACATGGCGATCACGGTGCGGGCAGACGTCAAGGATGGCGAGCAGGGCGTGTCGGTGACCCAGGAGATCCGACCGCTCCTGAAGGACATCGAGGCGAAGCTGCCCTTCGGTTACCGGATCGACGTCGGTGGCGCGGTCGAAGAAAGCGACAAGGCCAATCGGGCGCTGATGGCGGTATTTCCCGTGATGCTGGTCACCATTCTGACGATCCTGATGCTGCAGCTCCAGAGCTTCTCGCGCATGACGATGGTTTTCCTCACCGCCCCGCTGGGGCTCATCGGCGTCGTCGCGGCGCTGCTGATTTTCCAGGCGCCGCTCGGGTTTGTCGCCATTCTCGGCGTGACCGCCCTTTGCGGGATGATCATGCGAAATTCGGTGATTCTTGTCGATCAGGTGCAGGCGGAGATCGCGCAAGGACGGGACACCTGGACGGCGGTCGTCGATGCCGCGGTGCATCGCACGCGTCCGGTCACGCTGACCGCGGCGGCGACGGTGCTCGCCATGATTCCGCTGACTCGAAGCATTTTCTGGGCCCCCATGGCCATCGCCATCATGGGCGGCCTTACGGTTGCGACTTTGCTGACGATTTTCTTCATGCCAGCGCTGTACGCGGCGTGGTTCAACGTCCGACGCACGACTGAATCGCAAGCTCAACATTTGTCGCCGTCGACCCTTCCTGACTGAACGATGGGTCCGACGAACCGGAAGAAGGCTGCGCAAGCGAACCGGACGGCATTCGCGGAGCTTCGACTTCTTTGCGAGGCTCGCGCATTTGCCGCGGACGAGCGACTACGCTCGGCTGCGCATCATGGCCGTGCTGATCGGCAGCGGATCGGTGGTGCCAGATGCGCCGCTGTCCGGGCCCCCTAGTTTTTGAGTGACCGCCGCGCCTGCCATGCAGCGATCACGCGGTCGAGGTTGAAGAACATCCGGCCGCGCCCGAGCGTATCGCCGAGCGGCGAACGCTGCACCATCGCCAGTACGCCCGGATTTAGCCCGACGAGCCAGAGCTCGATATCTTGCTCGCGCAATTCCTTTTCCGCTTCCGTCAGCATTTTCAGCGCCGTGTACTCAAGATCAGACACGGCGCGCAAATGGAGCGCGACGATCTGCGGATGATACTGCTCGATCAGCATGCGAATCTTCTGCCTGATGCGTTCGGCGTTCGCAAAGAATATCGGACCCTCCGGCCTCAACAACAGGAGGTCGGGAAAAACCTCGTCGTCAGGATGCTCAGCGGACACGGGTCGGAACACGTTGGTGCCCAGCTTGCGACTCAAAACCCGTACGGGCGGATCGGACGTATGGTAAGCAAGTGCCAGAAGCGACACGACGATGGCGATCAGTATGCCTGGCAGCGTCCCAAACAGCACAACGCCGAAAACTGCGACCACGGCCCAGAGAAACTCCGTCCGTCGCACAGCGATGATCGCGCGAAACTCCGACGGCTTGATCAGGCCGATCGAATAGACGACGACAACCGCCGCCAACGTCGCTTGCGGCATGAGGCCAATGAAAGGTGCGAGCAGCAGCATCGTACCTAGCGTCACCGCAGCCGTGGTCAGCTCGGCAAGGTGGCTGCGGGCGCCGACGAGCCGGTTGACGGCGGTCTGCGTCGTTCCTCCGCCCGCCGGCATCGAGCCCAGCAGCGCGCCGCCCGCATTAGCCAACCCGATGGCCAGCAACTCGCGGCTTGCATTTGGCACGGGTTCTCCCCGCTCCACGAACGCTCGCGCCGATGCGATGGTTTCGGTGAAGCTCATCAGCGCAATGCCCGCGGCAGCCGGTGCGAGCGATGCGACAAGCGACAGGTCAGGAATGGTAACGGGAGGCAAGCCCGTCGGTACGTGGCCGACGATGTCAACCCCGTGAAGTTGCAGGTTGAGCAGGCTTACGCTGCCGATTCCTCCTGCCACTGCAAATAGCGGAGCGGGCGCTCGTGGAAAGAGATGCTCGATAGTCACCAGAACGCCGGCTGTCGCCACTCCGACAGCGATTGTCGCACCGCAGGCGTGGGGAACACCCGTGACGATCCCGAGCACGTTGTGAAGAAATGCCCCTTTCGCGAAGTGAATGCCGAGCAGCTTCGGCAACTGATCCAGCACAATGACAACCGCGAGTCCCGCCTTGAACCCGGTCAACACCGGATCCGAAATGAAGTTGGCAACAAACCCCAGGCGCAGAAGCCCCGCGAACACAAGAATCGCACCGACCATCAATGTCAACGTTGCAGATGCTCGGAGCAGTTCTGCTGCGCCCGCGCCCGGGACCACCCGGCCAAGGGCGGCGGCCGAGAGGATCGCGATCGTTGCGGTGGTGCTCACGCTGAGCGGGCGCGACGTGCCGAGCAGCGCGTAGATCACCATCGGAACGAAGGCGGTGTACAGCCCGACCTGCACTGGCAGCCCCGCGACGGTCGCGTAGGCCATGGCCTTCGGAAGGACGACCGCCGCAGCTGACACACCGGCGGCGATATCGGGCTTGATCCACGCCTTCTGATAGTCGCGGAGCCATTCGAGCACCGGAACGCGAAAATTGCCGGTGAAACGTGGAGATGAATCGTGTCTCATTGTCGCGCGGATCCCACTGTTGTCCTCAATCGAAGACCTTTGAACAGCCGCTTCGGTGATAGCACTCCAAGTGCGCAAACCCGGCTGTGGGACAAGGCCGCGCCATTGTCGAAGCCGTGAGGCCAGCCAGTGCGGCCAATACATCACCACCCCTGTTCAATGCGCCATCGACTCCGGGTTGTGTGGCAATGACCGGGCTTCACGTGCGCTGCGCCTGGTGGGCATCGATATGCACGACCATCGCGCGCGCGACGATGTCGTTCTGGTCGATCACCGTCGAGGCGCCTGCCTTTTGCAGCAACATCCTGCGCAGCTCATTCTCGCCTGATACCACGATCCGAAGACCCGGATTGATCGTGTGTGCGACCAACGTAATCTCTAGATTGCTGTTGGGATCGGAACCGGTCAGGAACAGCGCATTGGCGGTGTCCAGCCTGGCGCGTTCGAGAATGTCGTCGAACGAGTTGTGATCGCCAAGCATGACCATGTAACCGAGTCGCGATGCTTTTTCGGCCTGTTTCGCGTCGGAATCGAGAACGAGCACGGTCGATCCCGCGTCTCGGAGACGGGCAGCGACCATCTGACCGACGGGGCCGAATGGGCAAACCGCGACATGATTGCCCAGCGTTTCCAGCTTGCGTTCCATGATCCTGTTCTCCCAAAAGATCATCACGTCGTCGCCCGACAGCATCCCCGTTAGTTGACGCAACGCGTAGCCGGCAACGACCATCGTGACGATAATGGCGACCAGCATGAATACCTTCTGGTCCGCATTGAAGTCCGAGAAGTCGCCAAGTGTCGTGATCAGGTTGATCGCATCCCAGAACGCCGTGAAAGTTTTCGTGCTGACGGGCGCATCCGTGTGGTCTAGTAGCGCGATCCCGAGCGTCGATCCCAACAGCACCAGAAACAACAGCCCGACCGCGAAATGCGCGCGGCGCCGCCATTCCTTGATACGCAGACCACCGAGCCGTGGTTCCTCGATCCGGTACATTCCGATCGTCCCTCAGTTTCGTCCGTTGAAGCGACTGGCGATGACCCGGCGAAGCACGCTCGCACCGCAGGCAATCTTGTCGACACTCTAGCCAGTCGCACCTAAGGCAGACGTCCAACGATCCGATTGGCTGCAAATTGCCATGCGACTTCAGAACTTTTCCGGCACATACCTGAACTGGTGATCCGATTCACGATAGCCTTCGGCTTTCTGACGCTGGGGCAACGAAACCTTCTTACGCGGCAAAGCCTCATACGGAATCTTGCTGAGCAAGTGGCTGATGACGTTGAGTCGCGTGCGCTTTTTGTTGTCAGCCTTCGCTACATACCATGGTGAGTACTCCGTGTCCGTCATCGTGAACATCGCGTCGCGCGCGCGCGAATAGTCATACCAGCGGCGATAAGATTCGAGATCCATCGGCGAGAGCTTCCAGATCTTGCGCTCATCGTGGATCCGGGCTTCCAGCCTGCGCGTCTGTTCTTCGGGGCCGACTTCCAGCCAGTACTTGATCAGGATCAGCCCGGAATCGATAAACGCACGCTCCACCAGCGGTGTGGCCATCATGAACATTTGTACCTCCGCTTCGGTGCAAAAGCCCATGACCCGTTCGACACCTGCGCGGCTATACCAACTGCGATCGAACACGACGATTTCGCCAGCAGCCGGCAGGTGGCGAAGATAGCGTTGAAAGTACATCTGCGTCTTTTCGCGATCGGTCGGGGCTGGCAGCGCGACGACCCGGAAAACGCGCGGATTCACACGCTCGGTAAGCGCCTTGATCACGCCACCCTTACCGGCGCCATCCCGCCCTTCGAATACGATACAAATCTTCGCGCCGGTCCGCACGACCCATTCCTGTAGCTTGACCAGTTCAATGTGAAGCAACGCCAGTTCCTTCTCGTACGCCTTCTTGCCTGGCTTGTTGCCTGTCTTCGCGCCATTCGGCTTAACCTCATTGCGAGACTCGGACATTGCTTTATCTCCTCGACAGCAGATTGATGCGATGCAGCATTCAGGAAGGCGGACTTTGGCCCCGAAACCGACGCCTCCTTCGACTGACGCAAAGACGTGCAGTCGGAAAGTGAGGTCGGCGACGAGGGTCTACCGGACTTCAGTTCTCGGCTCGGCCCACGGACATCCGAAACCAGTTCGACGGCAATAACGAAAGATGACGCGGGTTTTACCTTGGCGCCAGGTTGGTCGCGGGCGCCATCCCCCTGCGGGTCGAGGCATATCCGCCGGTTCGGCTCAGGTGGTGCCCTCGATGTACCTCGCAGCGACCATGCTAAAGACTGCGCCCTCCCTACCTCGACGATCTTGACGCAGATCAACGTCGGATTTTTCAGCCAACAGTCTTTGTGCGAGAGACGATCGCTCGTCGAGTTGTACGAAGTGTCGGCCGTTCATTGCGCCCACATCCGGTCACAGCCGACCACGGTCAGCTTGCTCTGCGGACCGCCTGTAAGCGCGGTCCCGCGAAACTTGCAGTTAACTATCAAGATGTTGGGAGCGAAGCCGCGCCGGAGAACACCTACGACGCCGCAATTTGCGGTGCGCGCGAGCGGCTCCAGGACTCCGGGCCATTGAGAATTATGCAGACTGTTCTGCCTCAAAACCGCTCAATGCCGCACCTTGCCCGAATTGACGAGAGGGGTGCCCTTCGGCGCTGAGACCATCGGAGCCGGAACACGATGAAGGCGCTCCGTTGCTCGCGGTGATTCAATGCAATGAGGCGCGGTTCAGGTCGCTACTCCGCGAGCTGAAATGGGCCGCAGACTGTGCCGGGGCAATGCAAAGCTCGCCAGCAGAGCGACCGCACATGTTCCTACGACGTAGTAGGCTGGTGCTGTCAATGATCCTGTCGCGCGAACCAGCATGGTGGCGAGCAGCGGTGCAAAGCCGCTGAATACGACCACCGAAATGTTGTACGCAAGGGCGATCCCGCTGAATCGTACCTGGACGGGGAACTGATCGGCGAGGACAGAGGGCCACGTACCGCTTGCCAGTGAAAAGACCACCGCGGCGAGAACGAATAAAACGACCGGATCGACAGTGTGATTCACAAGCGCCCAATAGAACGGGTAGCTCAGCACAATCAGCAGCGCCGCTGACGTTCGCAGCAGGTATCGGCGCGCAATCTTGTCTCCCAGCCAGCCTGCAGCGAGCAGACCGAACGAGCTGACGACCAGATAGGCATTCTGGGCGATCGCCGCCTTCTGGGGCGCATAGTGCAATTGTTGAACCAGAAAGGCCGGCATGTGACCGTAGAGGATGCCGTTGACGCCGGCCATCACAGCGATCGTGAGCGCTCCCGCGGCGACAGCTTTTCCATGATGTCGCAGCGTCTCGCGAAATGGTTGCCTGGCGACGGCGCCATGCATCTCCTTGAACTCGGGGGACTCGTCCAGATTGCGGCGCATCCAGTAGGACAAGAGCCCACAGAATCCGCCGAACAGGAACCCGATCCGCCAGCCATAGGCCGCCGCGTCCGCGCTTGAGAGGTAGCTCTGGATGCCGAGGTTGACGAAAGTGGCGAGCAGGAGCCCACGTGTTCGCTCGATCGGCAATAGCTTACATTTTGCTGGCCGCCTAAGGAGATCCGGTGGATGGAAGTTTGTATGTTCTTGCGGTATTTCTTATCGAGCTAAAGACGAGTCGAAACGTGCCTCAATGTGCCTAAAGGCGTTCGCTTATGGACCACGATACAGGCGGCGATTTTGTTCCTTTATACGAACTCCCCGCTCGAACGGCCGGAATTTGGTGTACTTCGGACATCCCAGGCAGTGCCGGGCAACAGGTCTATTCCTTCAGCTTTTCACCTTAGCGACCTGCACCTCGCGTGCGACCTTCTCCTGTCGCCGGGTCTTCTCATTGAGTATCTGATGACGCCGGTGGTCCGTCATCTTCTTCCAGCCCCGGGTTTCATCGAGCGTCCGAAAGCAGCCGATGCAAAGACCGGTCTTGCCATCGAACGCACAGACATCGATGCATGGCGATTTGACTGCCATCGCTCAGACTACGACGCCGGTCGGGTTCACTTCGATGGTCACATGCGACAGTCCCTTGAAACGCTTGAGTGCTGTGCGGTAGAAGCCCGGGTTGCGCCGCACTTCATCGGTGGCCACCGAAACGATCGCGCTCATATGCCCCGGACCGACGCGCCAGACGTGGAGGTCAAGCACGGTGTCGCCGTTGTCTTCGATGACATGACGGACGTTGTCGGTCATCCGCTTGTCCACATTCATGTCGAGCAGGATACCGCCCGTGTCGCGCATCAGGCCCCACGACCAGTTCGCAATCACCAGTGCGCCGATTACACCTGCAAGCGGGTCCATCCAGACCCAGCCGAACGCACGCGCGAGCAGCAGGCCGATGATCGCCAGCACGGAAACCGCTGCGTCGGCAATGACGTGAATGTAGGCCGAGCGGATGTTGTGGTCACGGTTCGCGGCTGACTGAGCTTCATGATCGTGCTCGTGTTCCTCGAACTCGACATGATGTTCACCATCGGGCAGCTGGACAACGGCCCTGAATGCATGCGGCTCGGGAATGTCCTCCTTGGACTCCAGATAGCCACCGCGGTCGGCAAACGCGAAGGTCTGGTGCGTGCCGTCGGGGCGGATCGTCGTTACCGAAACAGTATTGGCGTTCAGTTTTGAGGAAGCCGCTTCGGGCGTAATGTGGAAGACGGGCGGAACACCGTCTTCGAAGACCGATAGGGCGAATACGCCAGCGCTACCGAAGATGCGATGCACCTCTTCCTCGTGACTGTGTTCGTTCTCGTGACCGTGGCCATGACGGTGCCCGTGGCTATGCCCATGGCTGTGGCCGTGGTGATCGCCGCTCAGCAGCCAGACGCTCGCAAGATTGACCAGCAGTCCGAGCACGGCGATGGGGATCGCCTGACCAAAGTGGATCGGCACGGGCGAGAGAAAGCGCGAAGCAGCTTCGTACGCGATCAGCAGCGCGATCATCGCGAGTACAATCGCACTGGTAAAACCCGCGAGATCTCCCAGTTTGCCGGTGCCAAATACGAAGCGGTTATCGCCAGCATGCTTGCGGGCGTAGGTATAAGCCAAAGCGGCGATGAGCATCGCGCCAGCGTGTGTCGACATGTGCAGACCGTCGGCGACGAGCGCCAGCGAGCCAAACAGACTCCCACCGACTATTTCAGCCACCATCATCGCGCTGCACAGCGCAATCACCATCCACGTCCTGCGCTCGTTTTCCTGGTGGGCAGCGCCCAGGAAGATGTGGTCATGTCCCGCCCCGAAGGCGGCGTCTTCGAACTTGCTCATGCTTCTCTCACTTGAAGTAGCTGTGGACTACTTCGATCAATTGCTCGGTCCCGCTGCCATGTTCGTCAGCCGGTTCTGCATCGACCAGATGGGTGCGAATGTGGTCCTCAAGCACGACGGCGAGCAGCCCGTTCATCGCGCCACGGCCACTGGTAATGAGCTGGAGCACATCCATGCATCCGCGCTCTTCTTCAAGTGCCCGCTCAATGGCCTCGACCTGGCCCTTGATGCGGCGCACCCGGTTGAGCAGCTTCTGCTTTTCACGAATCGTATGGCTCACGGCAAGCCCCAAAATAGTGTAGGGGGCTATCTTACCTCATATAGGGCCGGGGGGTATAGGTTGCTCTCGAGCGAGGTATGAAGTGAGCGTTGTCTGCGCAGTGCTTTGCGCCAAAAATGTTTCAACCTGTCGGGTGAGACGTCAACCCGTTTAGCCAGTCCTGCCCTTGCAATGCGCCATGTGAATCACGCAATGTCGAACATGTAAAGTCTTGCAGGCGTGTCTGCCAGAACAACCCTGCGCTCTTCTTCAACAGGGAGCAGCGCGCGTAGAAGTTCGAGCGCGTGAGTAAAATCCTCGTCTGCTTCAAACTGCGTATGCGGCCAGTCGCTGCCCCACATAAGGCGATGCACGCCAAAAGCCGCTTTCAGAAAATGAAATGCCTCCTGCGCATCAGTGTCATCCGGGCGAAACTGCCGTCGATTCCGGTATGCGGCCGATATCTTCACCCACACACGCTGCGTGTCAGCCAGTTCAAGAAGACGGCGAAAGCCTACGTCTCTTACACCGATATCCGGATCGGGCCTGCCGAAGTGATCGACGACGACATTCATGCCGGCGTCGAGAAGCGGCTCGACGATGCCCTGCAGCCGCGCAGCTTCCACATGCACTTCGACATGCCATTTGAGATCGCGGACATGGGCGAGCGTTTGCGCGCTCACCCATCTGTCGAGCGGCTGATCGGGATGTCCGATCAGATTCAGCCGAATCCCTGCAATGCCCCCATTCGCCATCTCCGTCAGTGTGTCGATCCGACAATCACGCTCGATCACCGCGACACCGCGTAGCCGGTGCGGCGCGCGGCGCAACGCATCGAGCATATAGCTGCAATCCGTGCCGAGAAAGCTGGGCTGCACAAGCACGCCGTGCGATACGCCGTGCGTGTCCAGTTGGGCAAGGTATGCGTCGAGCGTGGCGTCGTAGTCGGGCACGTAGCGACGCTTTTCGGCAAGCGGCAGGCCGCGCTCGAATACGTGAGCATGAGTATCGACAGATGCAATGTGGGCTGGACGATACACAGCCTGCCGGTGGCTCGCCTCTATCCCCGACTTCTCGATCATGGACGTTCCTTCATCACCATTCTTGCTGGATTGCGGCGAGTGTCTCGCGCGTCAATGCCTTTGCGCGTGAGAAAGCGCGCCTGTGTGTTCGGGCTCGAGCGTGGCTTCGTCCAGCATGCGGCCGCGTGTCTCGGGCAACATCAGCACGGACAGGACGACCAGTGCGTATGCGAGTCCCGCATCGATGCCGATCGCCGTTCCAAGCGACATGGTCGCGGACATGTGCCCGACGAGCACCGGAAATCCCGCCGACACGACGCGGCCGAAGTTGTAGCAAAACCCGACGCCAGTGCCACGCATCCCGCGCGGATACAGCTCGTTGAACAGCGCGCCCATGCTTGCCGGAATGCCCGCTGCAAAAAAGCCTAGCGGAAAACCGAAGAACAGCATCGCGGTATTGCCGAGCGGTAGGAACAGATAGGCGATCACCGTTATCACGCAGCAGATCGCAAACGTGAGTATGGTCTTGCGGCGTCCGATGCGATCCAGCAGCTGCGCACTCACGAGGCACCCGCAAAAGAACGCGACGATCACGACGGCGAGGTAGCCGCCCGTACTCAAGACCGACAGATGGCGCTCGCTTTTCAGAAACGTCGGCAGCCAGGTCATCAGCGCGTAGTAGCCGCCATGCGCACCAACGCCGAGCAGTGCGCCGATGAGCGTCATGCGCAGCACTTGCGGAGAAAAGATGCCGACGACAAGGCCAGGCGTCGGCTGCTGACGCGCGCGCGCATCGCGCGTTGCGCGGGCCGGCGCGGCAGGCTCCTGCACGCCGCGTCGGACGTACAGAATCAGAAGCGCCGGAACGATGCCAACCCCGAACATCACGCGCCACGCGGTATCCGCAGGCAGCAGCGAGAACATCAGTGCATACAGCAGCACCGCTGCACCCCAGCCGACCGCCCATGCGCTCTGCACGCTGCCCATCGCCTTGCCGCGATGCTCACTGCGGATGGTCTCGGCCATCAGCACGGCGCCCGCCGCCCATTCTCCGCCGAAGCCGAACCCCTGCAGTGTCTTCAGTACGAGGAACTGTGGATAGTTCTGCGCGAACGCGCACAGGAACGTGAACACGGAAAAACACGCGACGGTCCATTGCAGCGTCTTTACGCGCCCCAGCCGGTCCGACATCATGCCCGCGATCCAGCCACCCAGCGCCGACGCCACCAGCGTGACGCCGCTGACGAGCCCCGCTTGCGTGCGGCTGATCGACCACTCGGCGATGATCGCCGGAATCACGAGGCTGAACATCTGCACATCGAGCGAATCAAGCGCCCATCCGCCGAAGCACGCCCAGAACGTCCGACGCTCATTGCCTGAAATCTGGCTGAACCACTTGAACATTGCTGTCTCCCAGGTCGTCGTTCCTGGGTGGGAACAACTTGTTTGTGACGGCGCGCGATCGCTAGCGGATCTCGGCCTGATAGATGAATTCGCTGGCAGGCCCGCGTGAGCGGCGCCATTCGAGCGGCTGTCTGTCGTAGCCGCATGCAAGACGCTCGATGACGACGGCGGGCGTGCCCGGCTCGATGCGTAACAGCCGTGCATGCAACGGGCCAATGGCTTCGACTGTCAGAGTTTCCGTGGCAGACGCCACGACCTGATTGCATTGCGCCTCGTACACGGGGTACAGCAGGTCACCGACTTCATTCAGGTCCATCTGCGCAAACGCCGCAAACCGGACATAGGGCAGCCAGATTTCTTCAGCGAGCATCGGCACGCCGTCGATCAGCCGCAGGCGAGTCATCTGGATCACACGCGCGCTACTCGAAATCTGCAAGATCGCGGCGACAGCCGACGGCGCATCGACGACCTCGCGTCGCAAGATGCGGCTCTCCGGAATGCGTCGTTCGCCTTGCCGTGTCTGGAAACGGAAGAAACGAAACAGGGAGCTGTCGAAGCTCGCGCGGCGCACGAACGTCCCTCTGCCCTGAAAGCGTTCCAGCAGGCCTTCCGCGACGAGCAGATCGACAGCCTTACGGACCGTCCCGACCGCCACGTCGTAGCTTTTGGCGAGCGCCTGCTCGGTAGGGATCGCTTCACCCGGCCGCCAATGGCGAGCCGCGATCAGAGCGACCATTTCGTCGCGCAAACGCTGGTAACGGGGCAACCGGTCATCGGCAGGCATCGTAGTCTCCGTTCAATTCATCTATATGATTTCATGAACAAGGCTAACCGCAGATCAGTGATAACCCTAAATGTGCCATGAAATCTAGCCAAAGCGGGTTTCTACTCATTGTCGAGAAAACGGATTCGCCTAAACATATATATGAATTCTTTGAACGGAGATTGATTGTGAGCCAAACCATGATTGCCGAGCAGGCTGTCGTGAAAAAGGTCGCCTGGCGGCTCATGCCGCTGTTGATCGTGATGTTCCTGATCGCCTTTATCGACCGGCAGAACGTCGGCTTTGCCAAGCTGCAGATGGTGCATGCACTGGGAATGTCGGAGGCGTCATATGGTCTGGGCGCGTCGCTCTTCTTTATCGGCTACCTGCTGTTCGAGGTGCCGAGCACGCTTGCGCTGCATCGTTTCGGCGCTCGCCTTTGGCTCGCACGCATCATGGCAACCTGGGGCGCCATTACCGTGGCGATGGCATTCACACATTCAACGGGACTCTTCTATGTGTTCCGGTTCGCACTGGGTGTCGCCGAAGCGGGCTTCTATCCGGGCGTCATCTTCTATTTGACGCTCTGGTTTCCGCAGAGTCATCGCACACGCATGCTCGGCTTCTTCACGCTCGGCAGCGCGCTCGCCAACATGCTCGGCTCACTCGCGGGCGGCTTGCTGTTGTCGCTGGACGGCAACCTGGGTCTCGCCGGCTGGCAGTGGGTGTTCGTGGCAACCGGGATACCTGCTGTCCTCGTCGCACTCGTTGCGTTGCGCTTTCTGCCTGAGTCCGTCGAACGCGCCCCGTTCCTGTCGAACGAAGAAAAAGCCCTGATGATCGCGGCGCTGCGGCGCGAGGCGCCGGCGCAAGCGACCGCCGGGCATCCGTGGCGGGCGCTCGTCGACAAACGCGTGCTGATGTTCGCGTGCGGCTACATGCTGATGTCCACCTCGCTCTACGGCGTGACGTACTGGTTGCCCACGCTGCTGAAAAGCGGCGGCGTCTCCCATTCGTCGCTCAATGGTCTGCTCAACATGATTCCGTGGATGCTCTCCGCGCTGCTTCTTCTGTGGCTGCCCGCGAAGCTGAAACGCGAGGGTGTGGTGCTCCGCTCGATGGCGTTGGTTGCGGGCGTCGGCGTGATCGGCTTCGCGCTAAGTCTCGTGCTGCCGGGCCTGCCGCTGCAATTTGCCGCGCTCGTGCTGGGCGGCGCATGCATTCCCCTGCTTTATCCATGCTTCTGGTCGCTGCCCCCGCGATACTTCACGGGCGCCCGCGCTGCAGCCAGCATCGCGGCGATCAATTCGATTGGCAATCTCGGAGGCTTCTTCGCGCAGAACCTGATGCCTTACATAGGAAAGGTCGCGGGCAACGCAAGCGCTCCGATGCTCGTGCCCGTCGTCTGCCTGGCGTTGCTTGGCCTGGGCATGTCCATCGCGTCGGCGCGAACCAAAGCGGGCGAGCGCGTGCGGATAGCGGCGCGGCAGTAACCACCTTGCGACGCTCGTGCTGGATGGTGGCATGGCGTGCGTCGCTCATAGCGTCGACGGTGGGGTCAGCAACACGAGAAAAAATCCGCATGAATGCCGACATGTTGTCGGGATGATCCCAACCGCGACGGTCTGGTGCCGAGTGCGAAGCCGACGCTTGAATGGCGATCTGCGCGTCGGAGGCTGTCCACTTTTTGCGGACCGTTCAGGGTCGAATCGAGCTGGTCGCTGTCGGACTCCGTGAAGCCATGACGCGCCGACGATCCAGGCACGTTACCCGGATCGTCGGCGCGGTGTCGGGCGGCCCGTCAGCGGTCAATTACCGAAGAAAAGGTTGCAATAACTTGCGGGACCAACGCACGAAGATGGCGAGGGCTTCGACACCTGCGGGACGCTACCGGAAGCTGAGGTGCCAACGGTCGTTCCGCCAACGTCATTGCTGCCCTCCTGCTGGCTTGCCTGTGCAGCGGCGTTGGTCGTCGCGACGCCAATGTCACTGTTGGCCGGCTGCTGGCTGTCCTGTGCAGCGATCTTCGCTTCGGCGGCCTGAATGTCCGCGGGATACTGGGCATCGAGCGCGTTGGCCGGGTTATAGCCATTCTGCTCAAGCTGCAGAATCTCCGCCTTGACCTGCGCGCGCGTGACCGGCTGCTCCGATTGTGCGAAAGACATGCCCGGCGCAGCGATCGCGGCCGCAAGTGCAACTGCCTGGATAAGCGACTTCATGATGCACCTCCTCATAGTTGTCTATCGGGCACCGCGGCGATACGGGTGCACATAGACGATGTCCAGAAAATCAAGAACGTCCGTTGTCACGAAAGGCCCCGGCTCGGCGTTAATGACGAACATCGGCTCTGGCGGCCAGGCGTGTGCCGGACCGATGTAATTCGCCAGACCGACGCCCAGCATCACCGCGACGAATGTGACCGCACCGACCGGTTTGAACTTGCGCATACGACCTCCTCACGAAAGCACGATCACCGCTCTCTGCCGCAGGGTGCTTCGGAAAGACCGGATCGGCGTGCCAGCCTTCTTCGAGTGCTGCCTCGGGCGCATCAACCTCCTCGATACATGGGATCGATGGAGTCGCCGCCGGGAACGCGTTTGCCGGACTGCGACGGGGTTGGCACGCCGCCATTGACGCCGCCATTCTTTTTGTGAACCACGCTGGCGTGGTGCAACGGCATCGATTGGCCGCTTTGCGCGTCTGTCGCTCCGCTGCCGGAGCGGCAAGGTACGTACGCCCCTGCGAAAGCAGGCGCGGTCAGCGATGCTGAGCATGCGACCAAAAGGTAAGCGACAGTTTTCGCAACTGCGTGGTTAGGCGACTTCATGATGACCCCCTCATAGTGGTCTAGCCGGCACTGCGGCAATCCGGGTGCCCCTACGCGATAGACGACAGACGATGCCAAAAAATTTAACAACGTGTGCCACGGGGACAAGCCCCGGCGCGGCGTTATGGACAAAAACCGGACAGGTCGGGGCCAGTATGATTTCCGAGCCTCGCTGCCGCTGTATCACTTTGGTAATAGGCGGCAATGGAGAGACTGGCGCGGTGGTGCGCGAGTGTCTCGCAACAGCTCTCATGAAAACCAGTCGGACGCCGCTGCCGCCCTACACGAGCCTTAGCAACTCGGCCCGTCAGCTGCTTTGCGGTACCAAATACGCTGTCGGGCGGTCCGGAAGTTCCACCATCGGCCGTGATGTCGGCGATGCATCCATAGTCACTCGGCGCACGCCCCAAGGCGCTCGCTGAAGGACCCGCGATTGCCGGTGTGAAAGGCTATCCCGCGAGCACCGTTCTGCCGTCGCGATTATCGTCGTGCTCCAGGCCCGGGAGAGCGGATCGTGTTTCGCAATATGTGGTCACGTATGCGATGCCCACGGCTGGGTTGATCCGGAAGTCATTCAACTGTCGGCCACCGGTGATGATGCACGCGCAAACCTGACGGTACGGCGGGCAGTTGCACCCGGGAAGCAGTCATTGAACTTGCGCCTGTCTGAAAGGCAGCTGTAGGCCGGGCTGCCATAAGAAACCTTGCATGGCGCACCGCCGGTTTCGTCGTCGCACAGCAGGTTCGCATGTGATTCGTCCGTCGAGTCGTACTTCCCCCAAACCGCGATCTTCCCGTTGCCTGATTTGGGCGTAAAATCCAAGCCGCCGCCTGGTGCCGACCCGGTGCCTGGAATCAGAAGTTCTACTGGCTAATGGAGCGCGACGAATACGCCGAAAAGCAGTCGCGTCAGCCCAACGCATTGTTGCAAGGCAGGCGATGGGTATGCCAACGTGAAGCTCAAGAACCCTGGATGTGCGACCTCGACGACCAAGTCCAGCGTCACCAGGCCATTGCGGCCACGTCCCGGAACTGGTCAAGCGTGGCCCACTTCCCGTTCGGCAGCGCCTCCGAAGTGTCGCCCAGATCATCGGCAGCAGAAAAGAACGCCGCCGTGCCATCGAGCGCGACGTCGCACGGCGGTGCATCGAAGACCACGTGATTGATCTGCTTAACATCGAGGCGTTCTGTCAGTACCTCGTGCACGGCGTGATCCTGCTCGCGGTGCTGCTCGATCGATTAAAAAAATCGCGGTGTACGCGATTCATCAATACGGAAAGTGAATGGCAACTTCTATCGAAAAATCTTCTGGACAAGCACGTTACGCGAGCTATCCCAGCCTGGTCGACCGGGTTGTGCTCATCACGGGCGGCGCGAGTGGCATTGGCGCTTCGTTCGTTGAGCACTTCGTTGCGCAAGGCGCACGTGTGGGCTTTCTCGACATCGACATGAACGCGGGAACAGCTCTTGCCAAATCGCTCGGTGACGCGCGCCATAAACCGCTCTTCGTCGCTTGCGACGTCACCGACATTCCCGCGTTGCACGCGGCCATCGACGAGGTGCGGGCCGCATTCGGACCGATCGAGGTGCTCGTGAACAACGCGGCGAACGATCGCCGCCACGCGCTCGCCGACGTTACGCCCGAGTCGTTCGATGCAGGCGTTGCAGTCAATGTGCGGCATCAGTTGTTCGCAGCGCAGGCCGTGGTCGAGGATATGAAGGCCGCACGCGCGGGGTCGATCATTAATCTCGGCTCGCATTGCTGGATGCTCAAGAGCAGCCAGTTCCCGGTTTACGCAATGAGCAAGGCGGCCGTACAGGGCCTGACGCGCGGGCTCGCCAAGGACCTCGGCGCGTATGGGATCCGCGTGAACACGCTCGTGCCGGGCTGGGTGTTGACCGAGAAACAACGCAACCTGTGGCTCACCGACGAAGGCCGCGAAGAGATACGGCGCGGCCAGTGTATCGACGAGGAAATGGAGCCCGGCGATCTCGCGCGCATGGCGCTCTTCCTCGCGGCCGACGACAGCCGCATGATCACGGCGGAGGATGTCATGGTGACGGGTGGCTGGTCTTAAGGCCGATTCTCGCCTGACGGTTTCGCCCATTCTCATCTGACTTCGATCCCGTGAACGGTGGTCGGCGACATTCACAAACAGGTGCCGGATCAACGTCGGCTTTTGGAAAATTGAATCGGTCTTCCCGACCCAATTCAGCCAGTGGTCCGGGTGCGACCTGGGCGGCTCGTTTCCAAGCACAGCGGACATTCGTGAGGCGAAAACGTTGGCGTGTTCGAGCTTTTTTGGACGCGTGCCTTGGCAACTTCGTGGGCGAGATCGTCCCGCGTCGAAAGCTCGTTAACAGCCCTACTGACTGACTGCGCGTGTGTCATTGCGCCAGTTGCCAGCGCAGCACCGGATGCGTCGCGCCGGCAGGCATCGCCCACACGCCGGGCGCACTGAAGTCATACCCCACGAACGAGGCGGCCGTGCTCATCTGAGCCGTGGTCAACCCGTTTGCTGCGGGGATCTGTTCGCCGTACTTGACGCCGATCGTAGCAGCCGTGGTGTCGACGTCCCAATACACATCGTTCGAGATCGTGCCTGTATTAGTCCGCGCGATGCCGATGGGTTCGTAGAGCGGCTGCGTCACGAGGCCGGTTGCGAATGACTGGGTGATCGTTCCTTCGTTCGTGACGACGAGTCCGGCGCCGCCGCACGGCGTACCGGATGCGCCTCGGCAATAGCCCTGAAGCGTTGTCGAGCCGGTTGCATAAGACTGGTTGATCGTGCCGCTGTTATCACCGACAAGGCCGCCGCCGCCCTGATTGATATAGCTCAGCGATACGATGGGCCCCGTAGCAAACGACTGATTGATCAGGCCCGTATTCGCGCCCACCAGACCGCCGAGCACATTACCCGCGGTCACAGCGGCGCTGCTCGAAGAACGCAGGATCGATCCCGTGTTGATGCCCACGAGCCCACCCGCTGTCGAATAGTCGGGCGAAGAAGCCGCCTCGGGTCCGCTGCTGATCACCGTGCCGGACGTGTTCACTCCGACTACGCTGCCGTTGTTCATGCCAGCCAGGATGCCAATGGGCCCGACGAATCCGATAGCAACGCTCTCCGTGCCAGAAATATTTACGTTGCGCACGACACCCTGGGCGCCGATTTCTCCGAACATGCCGCCCAACGGCGCAAGCGTAAGCGAGCTGATCGAATCGCCTTGTCCGTCAAATTGACCAGTGAAAGGCGTATTGGCGTTGCCAATTGAGAAGAAGGGGCTGTTGCTCGTCGCGCTCGCATCGATGTTCCTGCCGAGCGCGTAGTTACCGGTTAGATCGTTGGCGACGTTCGCCAGATCGGTCAGCGAGTTCACCAGCCTGTACGCGGTGAGCTGTGTAACAAGGCCGCTGAATGCGACGGGCGTCCATGCCGGGTTGCCCAGTTGGGTACCGGCAACGTAGGTGCCGTTCATGTCGTAGAAAGCGCTCAGCGCACCGGTGCTCTTCGACCAGTCGAGCGTGCCGTTGTTGACGACGCCGCCGCCGTTGTTGATGCCGGTTGCGTCGGCGCGCAAGCTCAGATTGCCCGCGCCATTGTTCGCGATCGTCGCGTTGCTCCCGACCGACACGTTGCGGTAAGCGTCGAGCGTCAGCGAAGCGGGGCCGCGCCAGTTCAGGTTCGATGCGATGTCGATGTCGCCCGTCGCGTTCATCGCGCCTGTCGTGGTCACACCGACAGAGGTGCCCGCATTCAGGCTGCGGCGCAGTGCGCGTGCAGCGGATTTGTCGATCGTGAACGCGGGCGTCGAGAGATTCCATTCGCCCGCCTGGACGGAGGCCCTGGCGCCGAACGCCAGTTGCGCCGCGTCAGTGTCGACCGTGCCGCCGCTGGCGTCCGCGTTGGTGGCCGCGATCACGCCCGACTGCTCCACACGGCCGCTGTCAGCGACGAGCCAAACATGGCCGTCGCGATTCGCTGTGCCCGTCGCGCGGACCCGCGTGCCAGCGCCGGCGAGCGCATATACATTGCCGTCGGCGGCCTGCAGGCTGATCTGCGCGGCGACGACGCGCCCTCTGTTGACGACCGTCCCCTGGCTGCCCGTCTGCACGAACACCTGTTTGCTGCTGGTCGAGTCCTGCAACAGCACCTGTTCGCCGGCGGCCAGTTCGACCGTGCCGTTCGGCGCTTTGATCGTGCCCATATTGATGACCGCGCCTCGCGCGATCAGGAAGACATCGGCGCCGCTGGAACTGATTTTGCCGAGGTTGATCACGCGCGCATTTGAATCGCCTGACAGCGTGAGTGGGTCGCCTTTCATGAAAGCACAGTTGCAGACATTGAGCGTCGACGCGACGAACCGTCCACCCGTTGTGACGACGCCCGACGGGCCAACGACGATGCCCTGCGGATTGACCAGATACACGCTGCCCGTTGCGCTGAGTCTACCGAGGATCGTCGACGGCGAGCCGCCCGTGACCCGGTTCAAGGTCGCGCCCGAGCCATTGTCGAAGCTCACGCGGTTCTGGGCTCCGACAGAGAAGCTGCCCCAGTCGATCACGCCGCGCGTCGAACCCGGCTGCGTGACCAGCAGCGCGTTACCCTGACTTGAGATGGCGCCGGCCCCGGCGACGTACTGGCCGCCTTGCGGAAGAACACCCGCGGCAAGCGCAGCATGGGTAAACGGCGGTCCGGTGAGCGTGATACCGACAGCTAGCCAGATGCGCCTGCTCAACGGCCAACGATGCGGTGCGGGTCGCACGGGCCGAGGTAAGTTGGGACGTGACATACATTTCCCCTCTCCGCATGGGGGCGGAATGGGCCACCAACGACCCGCGGGGCCGACCGGAGACGCGCTAATCGCTGTGTCTGAAGAATAGCTGCTGGCGTCGCGGATGGATGCCGATATCTCTACGTTTTGCGCCTTTTCCGCCTTCTTTGCGATCGTGGCCGTTGTGGTTCGGCGGCTCTCCCGTTGCGTGCACAAGCGTGACGGGCCTTCGTCTGTTCAAGCCCGGCGCGAAAATGGCAGACCCACGCGCGCAGGATGCCTGTTCGACCAGTTTCATCACGTCGGCGACCGAGCGCTTCTCCGAAACAACGACTGGCAGGACCTCGTCCTGATTCTCTTTCGAGAGTGCCGCCAGCAATTTAGCGTCGAGCGATGTTGATTTTCCGCTCGCTCAGCGCGTCGAGCACCGCCTTCGAACAGTTCAGCAGCGCAACGCAGCTGTCCAGTGTCGAGCGTGACCATCCGAGGAGCTTGGCAGTCACGTCGCGGTCGCCGCCGTGCAGTTCGAGCAGCAACTCGGCTGTATCGACGGCTTCTTCGGCAGGAGACAGTTTGTCGCGCTGGATGTTTTCGGTGAGCGCAATACGGCGCGCTTCGACGTCGTCGACGTCCTTTACGACAATGGACGCCGCGAATGGAAGCGTTGCATCTCAATCGCCAAGAACGGGCTCGGGAAAAGATTGAGCGGGCGTATCAGCTCTTCAGCGATGACAGTGAAGCGCCCAGGCGCTTTCCGTCGATGAAGAAAGGGAACGGCGCGAACGGCTGCTGTTTGACATACTTCTCGCGCCCTGGAGGATGAGGATTCTTACGGGTGCGCGAGCACCTTCGGTGAGTTCATGCTTCGGCAGGTGGCCCGACTGCGGGATCCCTCCACAGGTAATTACGGCGTGTCACGCCGCCACAAACATTGAGCGCACCGAGGTGATTGGCGTTCGCTGCGAGGCCGCACTCAACGCAGGCAAACAACGCTTGAGTCTTGCGACTCTCGGCCGACTGGTGGCCGCCACACGGACACGTCAGACTTGTATTCCTTAGGTAAACGGCGACGAAGAAGCCGCCGCGCCACGTCTTCTTGTATTCCAACCGACGACGAAACTCGCCCCGGCCTTGGTCAGGCAGGGACCTGCTGCCATGTACCGTCGCCATGGTCATTCATTTCGGCATAATTTCGGCGTTTATTCGGCGTACCTTCGTGCGACCCGATTCCCCCGCCCCTATGCTGATTTAACGAATAGCAGCCACTGAAACGGCTCCGCTAACGGAGCCGGCGCCCCCTTCAGCTCGGCAGCGCGGAGGTGCTCAACATGAAAATGCCTCAGATCAAACCCGGAGCGTTTGCCTTCGTGGTGTTCATCGCGCTTGAAGCGGCATGCCGCGTAGGCGTGGCTGCGTCGTCTACGGAGCGTGTCGCCGCAGCTGCGGATGAATCGGTGACGGCGAACCTGGACTTCCGTGGCGCCCGACCAATGGACGTCGACGGACGGCTACTTACGCTCACGCTACGAAGCCCGTCGGGCGGTACGTCGCGGCTCACGTACGTTAGCGAGGACGGTTGGTCGCTTGAAGATCAAGCCGCGCCATTGAAGCAGGGCGAAGCGCGAATCGCTTCCGCATCGACGCAGGGAAAACAGGAGGTGTCAGGATCCGAACGGCCCTTAACCGTTTTCATCGATGGTCCAACGGGCTTCACGTACGTCTGGCTGGCCGATCAGGGATGGAAGTTCGTCGGCCGATTGTCCGATCGGAACCGATGATCGCCGGTGCAGCCTTCAACGCACCGCGAGACTCGTGGGGCGATGATGAATCTTTCAAGCTCGGTATGTCCTACAACGACTGGACCACCCGCAGATGTTTGCAGCGTCGATAATGCCCCGCGAACTCAACCCGATCTGGCTGACGGGGAAAAATGCCTGATACAACGCGTGACCCCAGACAGACGCACCTCCAGCTTAACCCACCTCCGATGTGTGCAAATTGCACGAAGGCTAGCGCAATCTTTCGCATGCTCGAGCTTTCTCTGGGGCCCAAAGAAGCCGGTCACAGGCATGCTGACTGAGACAAACTTCTCGCGAGCCGGGCGTGCGAATACACGCGATCCGGAAGTTGATAAATTGCGAGGGCGAGATTCACGGAATGCGATAGTGGCCAGTTTTCTTGCCGATGTAGTTATAGCTGCCTTTGTCGGCGGGCAGGAACGCGACCAGTTCCCAATCCAACTGTCCTTCTAGTCCCTTGTACTTCCCGGTGCCCGACGCGAGGGTTCCTTTGCCGGCCGCTCTAGGGCCCGGCTTGATGATGGATTCGACAAACTTATCTCCGTCCTTGTCCGTGTAAATGCAGTAGCCATTCGATGCGCCCTTGGAATAGCCGACGGTGATGCATTTGGCTGAAACGCTCTGGAACAGGGGCACGGAAGGATTGCTTGGGACGAGAATGGTGTCCTCGAAAAACATGACGGCGTCGTCGCCCTCCATGGGCATGCTCTTCGTGACCGAGCCAACGCCGTAGTATGTGGCTTCGAAACTGCCTTGTTTCGGTATGCCCTGAGCGCTCACGAGCGTCGGGACGCACATGCCGCAGACGATGGCATTGGCTACGATGGTCTGAGAAAAGTTGAAAGTCGTTTTTACATTCATGATGTCACCCTCTCAATGAATGCCGGCTATCCCGCGAGAGAGCCGTGGGAAAGTTCGCTCCAGCTCTACTGGAATAGCCTATCCCGGTATCCGCGGCACCCGGCCGGCGCGCATCCAATTTGGGATTCCTATGCCGGCAGTCGATCGGCCGGATCCGCAGCCTCGAAAAACGGATTGGCGTCTACAGCCCGCGCGGCCAGCATCATTTGGCGCCTTCGTACAGGCCCCGGATGCGCTTAGCTTCGCCATTGCGTTCCGAGTCAAGGAGCTCGCGATAGACCTGATCGCGGGTTTTGCCGATGGGAGCACCCGTTGCGGTCTGCGGCGCGGGAGATCCGCCGACTGCCTGCAGCGCGTTCTGGTCGACGGGCTGTGGCGGACGGATCGGGTTTTGGGTTTGCGCGTGAGCGGCCGCGCCGACGAACGCGAAGGCGACGGCCGCGGCGACGGTCGCCGCGATTCTGGTCTGTTTCATTTCACTTCTCCGGGATAGCGGATCCGTATGGCGGCCGCGGCTCGGCTGCCCGGCCCACCGGTCGGGGCGCGTGTTGCCGATCCGTCATACGTGAACGGTTTCTATTGCCATAGAGACCACTGGGGCTGGTTAGCCCGGTGCGCAAAGGAGGGCGCACATTTAATACCGCAAATCACCTTCCTATGAATCAGGACATTCTGGGCGTCCGGCACTCCCATTTAGGAGGGATGTGATAGGAGGCGGCCATGACGCTCGGGAGCGTACGCTGGGCTGGCACACAGATCGTCGATATCGACAATCGAACAGTTGTGAAGCCCGTTGCAACGAATCGCGCCTGATAGCGGAATACGCGACTTCGTTGGCAACACCAGCATAGGTAGGGCGGCATCGGATTGCACGACGGTATGCCGAATAAATGCCGAAAATTCTCCGAAAGATTTGACCACTGCGGCGTCAGGAGCCGTTGCTGGATCCTGGCAGCACGACGAGTTGCGTCGCCTGAAGGTGCGCAACATTCATGCGCGCGGGGCTACATCTGCGCGTGGACGGTCGGGTGGACAAGACATGCTATTTGCGGCTTCGCCCGGATCGAACGGCCGTTCGCAGGCGCGCAGCCGTCGCCTGAACGTCTGAACATCAGTAACGGCGAATTGCGCTTCGTGCCCGATCACCGCCCGACGCTGATGTCGCTTCTCGACCCGGAGCGGTCGGCCAATGCGTCCGATAGCGGACATTGGATTTGGAGTTTGTTCATCGCTCCCGGTCTATTTCGATAGTCGCAAAAGATCACGCCACTTCAGCCATGCAATGAATCGGCCTGCCAATCCACCGAAAGAAAAGCTAATGAAACAAATGAGAGGTGCGTTTAGATCCCAGTCAGAAAATAGCGTTTTTAGCAAAACTACTGCGAGTACCAAGGCGGAAATGGCGCCCGCGAGCCCATAAATATATGAATCAACCCTCCTAGCCCCTTTTATGTACGCAGCCGAGTGGCCTGTAGCTTCGTAGATAAGTGTCGTCCCGCATTGGAAACACTTTACGCTAGTAGCGAGGTTTTGAGAGTTGCAAGCCGGACACAGCATTTAGTTTCCCCTTATTTTGATTTCGCCTTGTCGCGCAATTGTCGGCGATGCAGGCTCCCGCGTCGACCGCCCGTTCCTGGCCGCTCTGACGCATGGTTGGATCAGTTCGTTACCAACAGGAGTTTCGCCAGCGAGCAGACGCGTAGTACGAGCACCGCTCGTGCAAGAACCATCCAGATACGACGCTCGACGTTCGGTGCGCACAACCAGGCCGCTCGTATCCACGCAAAGAACGCCAGCAGATAAAAGATGAGTGCCCCGAAATACAGCGGAGTCGGAACATTTGGTGTCAGAAGCACAGCTAGCAGGGGGATCAGCAGCAGGTTAAGTGGCACGCCGATCAGCCACCACACTTTCCACAAGGGTTCTTCTCCCGTCCAAGCTCGTTTAAACATTTTTGATTTTTCCGTTTCACTGCTGCCTTTTATCGTGACTCGTATCCGCGATTGAGGATGGTACCGCGGGCGGCGCCGGTTAAGTCACAACTGAAGAGAGAGCCGCCCCCGAGAATCTTGGAGGCTTGATTGGTTTAGGTTGATAACGGCACGCTAGTGCAGAGCTTGAGTCGGACCGTCCGGGATTATCAGCAATCTCGGAATCAACGTCGAACGTCCGAAATTGGGCCGACTGCGGCCCCATGCGATGGCAGTGACCGCCACCCGCGCGACTAAAGCCGAATGGCATGCTCGCCGAAGATGTCCATCAACGCCCGGGCGTTTCGCTGTCCTCGGCGTAGCAGCTTGAATCCCACCTCGACAAATGAAACCGGTTGCGTTAATGGAGCGTGCGGTTAGAACCGACGTTCCAAGATTGACGTGCTGCGGGAGCGTTTTTTGCTGCGCTGGATCTCGTCGGGCGCATCGTACGCGGCAAACATGCGTGCTTTGTCGATCACTAGTGTTAGCGAGCTTTTGGCGGAAGGCGAAACCGCGCCCAGTTCGACAGTCGGAGTGATGCACTTGTGTAAGTTGCCCCGCCGAGGAGACGACAATGACAACGAAGGCTTTAGGCCGGCGGTTAGCGCCGGCGTTTGCACTAGCGATCGGCCTTGCCGGGTGTGGCGGCAGTGGCGATTCGGCCGGAACATCGGCACAGGAGAAGGCGGTAGCCGGCTCCGCGGCTCTAACCTCGGACAGTGCGTCGGCCCCTTCCGCAATCGTCAAGCTGCAGCGCTACAAAATTGATCCGGCGAAAGTCTTCGTTGCAGGTATCTCCTCAGGCGGTTTCGCGGCAGTGCAGATGCACGTTGCTCACTCGTCTACCTTCAAAGGAGCCGCTGTGTACGCTGGCGGGGTGTATTGGTGTGCAGGCGCCGGAGGAGCCGCTACAGCTTTGGCAAACTGTGGCGGCGAGACTCTTCCGACGAATCAGGCGTCGTATAACAGCACGCTGGTGCCATCCGAAGCGTACCTTGACGCGCAATCGTCCCTCGGGACCATCGACCCGGCGACGAATCTGCGTGGACAGCCGGTCTATCTGTGGTCCGGCACGCTGGACGAGGTCGTCAATCCACGTGAGATGGCCGACCTGAACTCGGAATACGCACATTACGGAGCGAATGTTCATTTTGACAATACATTTCCCGCCGAGCACGGCTGGGAATCGCCTGACGGCGAACTTGCGTGCGGCACTCTCGGGAGTCCCTACATGGTGCGCTGTTCGGCCAATGGCGAAGTCTACGATTCAGTCAAGACGTGGTTGACGATGTTCCTCGGCCCATTGAAACCGCGCGAAAACGGAGCGCTGAAGGGTACGCTGTCTTCATTCGATCAAACGGAGTTCGGGGCGTCCGAAAACGTTTCGATGAGTTCGACAGGCAGCGTTTTTGTTCCGCAAGCCTGCGCGAAGGGTGAAACGTGTGGATTCGTGCTCGCTCTGCACGGCTGTCTGCAGGAGGCATCACTGATCGGCAACCGCTGGGTCACCGAGGCCGGCATCAACGAATGGGCCGACACGAACAAGCTTGTGGTCGTGTATCCCGACACGTTCGCGTCGTCTGCGCCGGGGCCGACCAACCCGAACGCATGCTTCGACTGGTGGGGCTACTCCAATCAATACGACCCGAACTACGCGCTCAAGAGCGGCTTGCAGATGTCCGTGCTCTACGGGATGGTGCAACGCGTGACTGGCCGACCGTAGGGTCGTCCTGGCACGGCCCGACCCGGGCGCCGATGGCCGCCGACAACACTATCAACGGAGCGGATTTCGGTTTATTTCAGTCCACCGTCAGCTGGACCGTTTTCACTAGTGAAAGTCTGGGTGGCCTAAAACCACGAGAGCCGCGCATCACCACGCTCGCTGGCGATCAACTACACACGCCCTTCCTGGCCGAATCCGGGCCGACGGCGAATGCACCAAACCGACCCGAAGCCCTCTATCGATCGCAGAAAATCGCGTGCCGGTATGCGAACCCAACCGGCCAATCGGCCAGGGTCAGAAGGAAGCCCCATACGGAGGTTAGCGGGATGCCCGGCGCCTTAGCATGCCTGCCCGGAAAATTCCAGGCAATACCGCTTTTTTGGCGGCAACGACCGTTTGCTCTACTTGCGCAGTCGTGCCACTGCCGCAGCCTTTTTGCGCTTGCGTTCGGTGGTAGGTTTTTTCACGGGCCGAGCCCCGCCATCTTCCAGGCCACTATCGGCGGGCCAGAAGGACGGTGGGCCGATAGCCGCGCGTGCCGACGACGTGCCGCTCTAAAACCTGCGCGATGTTCGAGCGCCTTTGGTTGCACCGCCCTGGCGCTTCGAATGCGCTGGATGTTTCGAACTGTCGAGTCGCCCTTAACCGCGGGTGTCGACCCAATTGCGTGCCCATTGGCTGGAGTACTGCAACGCCTGTTCTTCACTCGTGAAGTAGTCGAGTGAATAGAACCAGTAGCGGCCTTCGGCTCGGGCGTTATCGAGGCGTTCGAGCAACAGGTTGGATGAGAAGTTACCGTCGGGCAAACGATGCGCCGAGGATTGGACGGCATAGCCGTTGTATTGTTGAACTTGTTTGTTTTGCATTTTAATTTTAATGATATTGGAGTGCGCACGTACCGTACGAAAGGGCACGGGTGCGTTGACCCAAAGCCACTCGAGCCGATTCATCAAGCAGTCGAAAGGCGAAAGATGGCGTTGAGGCCTGAGGAGAGAATGAGGCGCAACAAGACGTATGGCGCTCGCTAAGCTGCCGAATCAGCAGATGCAGCTAACGGCGATCGCGCTAACTTTGGGAGACAAAAACTCCGCGAGGGTGTCGCTGCAACCCGGCGTTCGTCGAATGCCGGGTCCTTCAAACTTTACAACGGCTTGATGTTAGCCGCTTGCGGACCCTTGGGGCCTTGCTTCGTTTCGAAGCTCACCTTCTGATTTTCAGCCAGCGTCTTGAAGCCGTCGGCCCGGATCTCGGAGAAATGAGCGAACAGGTCGTCGCCGCCCTTGTCCGGGGTAATGAAGCCAAAGCCTTTGCTGTCGTTAAACCATTTAACGGTACCGGTTTCCATGAAGAATCCTTGAGAAAAAATGAATACTTGCTCTGTCAAAGAGCGCTTGAAGCTTCAAGGAGGGAGAGGACAACGAATACCGCTGAGGAGCGAGCAATTGATGAACAGCAATCGAACTTCTTGAACTTCGAACGGCACAGTACCCGCCAGGCGGGTCAGAGTCAACACTTATCTTGTAACCATTTCAGCAGGCGGGCCGCGCTGCTGACGAAGCGATGCGACATCTGGCTGTTTCCAAAGGGGCAGCCGACGCTGGAATGACTTGGCTACGTGACCAGGTGATGAACGCTTCATCGCCGATTTTTACCGGGATGACCAGGCTGAATCACTACAATGCCTCGACGAACTCCCTTCGACAGCATGAAATGAGAAATATGCTGACTTCCTTTTTCTGGAGCGGCGACGCCATCCGCAGTCGACGCGTAAGTGACATCGTTTTATGGACCACGCTCGATGTACCGTCACCCCCTGCGCCCGTCGTGGCAGATTGGCAAAGAGAGATATCGACGCGACTCGCTCTGGAACCTGGGGATGTCGAGGCAATGCCTTTGGCGCGCACGCAAGTGCGCTGGCCGGCCTACAAGCGCTGCGTGCAAGCCATGTCCGATTGGACGTGCGCCCTGGGACTGCCCGCGGTGCTCGCCGATAGTGACATGGCGCTGATGGCCTGTCGTGGCGCGAGATATCACCATGATGGTGAGCAATATGGCAGTGCCGCGTTTTGCAATCTGTTCCTGAGCGAAGACAAGGGCCTGGACTTGCGGTTTCCCGCTACGGGTCAATGCATTCCCCTCAAGCGCGGAACAGCCGTCATTTTCGATACGGGCCAGCCCCATGGCGTGATTCAGCGTGGCGCCGAGAGTTTCTCTGCGGCCGACTTCGCGCCGGACCAGGACTTCACCCAGATTTTCTTAACGTGGGAGCTTCCGATCGAAGACGCCAATGTCGGGCAAGCACTCAAGGTGATCTTCGACATCGACCGCCCGTCGTCGCAGCGATTAGAGGAGGAGCAAGTCTGGATGAACGGCGCACCAGCCGCCGTGTGCCCGGAATCCGGTTGCTGGCACCGCGCTGGCTGATTATCGGCGTAAGGCCCTGGGACCGTGGCACTGGAACACGAAGTACACGACTCGCAATCCATCTCGTCCTCGCGTCGCCTCGACGCACACCGAGATCGCCTGTTACCTCCCTGCCCGCGTCTTTCTGCCGATAGACCGCACACGGGCCAATCGCAGCGATCAGCGTTGACGCCCTCTTGAAAATCATCCTATAACCATCCATGTGGATGATGACTGGAGGGTTTATGCATATGGCAAAAGAAGTGCCGGATCGCTCACGAGGTAGCGGGACCGAAAAAATTACGATCAATCTTGGTCCAGTCGATCTGGGGCAAATCGATTTGCTCGTCGAAGAGGGCTTTTACTCGAACCGCACGGATCTGATCCGTACGGCCATCCGCAATCAGCTGTCGATTCATGCTCCTGCCGTCAAGGAAACCGTAACCCGCCGTGAGCTTGTACTGGGTCTCCAGCATTTCTCGAAACAAGACCTTGAGGCAGCGTGCGCGGCCAGTCAGCGACTCAGAATTCAGGTGCTGGGACTGGCGAGCATTGCCACGGACGTCTCACCCGACCTTGCGCTGGCAGCGATCGAATCGATTCTGGTTCGAGGCGCGCTCCATGCCTCACCGGCGGTCAAGGCCGCGCTAGCGGATCGGATCCGCTGACATCCCTGACTCCTCCCCGCTATCGGAACAAACATGAAACTTAACGAAGGCTTTCTGGACTCGATGAAAGAGGCGTTCGCACTCTTTCGCAGCAACGACCCGGCTGCGGCCGCGGAGATTGTCAAGCGCGCCATGCGCGGCGAGCCGACGGACGTGGCAACCGTGCATGCTGACTCGCATGACAAACCGACGACAACGCGCTTCGCCGACCGCCTGCAACCCCGGCATCGCGCCCATACGACGCAAACCGAACCGGACGTGCAGGATTGCGGGCACTTCAGCATGCGGCTCTACGTCAACGCCGCGGGCCAGCGTAATTACAAGATCTACGTCCCCAGTCAATACGGCAGTGATTCCCTGCCCCTCATCGTCATGCTGCACGGTTGCACGCAGGACGCTGACGATTTCGCAGCCGGCACGCGGATGAACGCCCTTGCCGAAACGCACGGTTTTATCGTCGCTTATCCGACCCAGCCGCAACGCGCAAATACCTCGAAATGCTGGAACTGGTTTAGGCCTGCCGATCAGCTGCGCGACCACGGCGAGCCGTCGCTGATCGCGGGCATCACGCGCGAAGTCATGGCGAATTACGACGTCGATCCGAAACGCGTCTTCGTTGCTGGTCTTTCGGCCGGCGGCGCGATGGCGGCGATCGTCGCGCAAGCCTATCCCGATCTGTACGCAGCTGCGGGCGTTCATTCGGGCCTACCCGTCGGATGCGCGCACGACTTGCCGTCCGCGCTCGCGGCGATGCGCGGCGGCAAAGCCCGGTCCAAAGCGCGGAAACCTGGCGGAGCGGACATTCACGACACGCAGGCGTCTCAATGCCCGCTCATCGTTTTTCACGGCGACGCGGATGCGACCGTGCATCCTGCCAACGCCGACGGATTGGTACACGGATTCTTCTCAAGTGATCCGATAGCCGCTCGCCCGTCGGGCGCTAATGGGCAGGCGCGCAAGCATACGGTCCGGCACATGACGTCACGAGCCGGGGTACATGCGGAACTATGGATCATCCACGGCGCGCCTCATGCGTGGGCCGGAGGCTCTTCAAGCGGGAGCTATACCGATCCATCCGGCCCCGACGCCAGTGCGGAGATGGTGCGATTTTTTCTCGAGCATCCTCGTCGTCAGTAAGCGTCCAGCGCGCCGCGCTGCTGTATCCGGTGCAAGGAGGGCGCGCAACGGAGGCGCCGGTTGCCATGCTCCTTTCCCGAACGCGCCTGCCAACCAATCTTGCGATCATTGCCGTCGAACTGGCAATCGGTCTGGCGCTCCTTGTCGGTTGAGCGAAGGGGCTTATTCGCGGTGTTGAAGGCGTGTCGCGGGTGCTCGGTGTGTCTGCCCTCCTGTTGTCACCCATCATCATGCGAAGAAGGCACAAACGGAGCAGTCACTTCGTGCGACGAACCATCGGTTGTGTTGATCGATCGGAGGGCCGGTTACGGGGCGGAGCCGACGCACGAATGTCCGATCGAAAACGCAGGTGAACGGCGGTTCGTGGCCGATTGTGTTGAAAAAGTCGCTGCGTGGCTTTTTCAATTCTCTCGCAGGAAAAATCGACCTCTCAGATCGGCCTACAAACCGCTCGCGAACTTTGGTCAATGGTAAGGTTCAGCCATGAAACGTCATTCAACATCTACATGAAGATCGTTGACATCCCTCATGTTTATATCGCCACATGATCCGTTGACTAATGCGCCACCTGCGAGAGTGGTGTTCGGTTGCGTGCCTACTGGGACGGAGGAAGACACTCGTGCAACGGCGGCGCACTTCCGTTGAGGCGCAGAGCAAGGAATCTGGCCGTTCCGGTCGGGGCGCCGACCTTGACCGTCGAACCGGTTCTGTTGTTAGCGACCTGGCTCTTGCAGAAGCGGAAGTACGAATTGTCGCAAGGATATGGGCCGGCGATCTGGAAGCCGACGGGGGAGCCCGGGGTCACACTGATCGGACATGCGCAGATGATGTCCGCGCGGTCGAGCGGCTCGTTGAACCCGGGGAACGAGGTGCCCTTGCTGCTGGTGAAGCACATGCCGCCGTCGCATTGCGCGTAGCCGCCGTCGGACCCCGCTGGACAGTTATAGAGCGCCTGATCGCCCTGCGGCGCGACAACAGACTCCGGCACGCTGAACGTGCTCACCATGTACCCATTGTCGGCGCCATTGGCGTTTATCGAGCAGACGTCCTCGCCATCGACCCGAAGGGGCAAGCTGATGCTGTCGCCTTTTTTGACGTCGCATTGGCAATAGGCCACCTGGTTCACCACCGTGCAACTCGCGGTCGCGCAGAGTGCATACGTCTGTCCCTTGCAGATCTTGAAGAATCCCGGGGAAGCCGCGCCGGCAGGCATCCCGGGCGGAGGCATGCTCGCGGAGGGCGCAGGCGCGACCGCGTTCCCCCCGCAGCCGGTCAGTGTGTCGAGCACCCCGCCCAACATCATCGCTACGACGAGAAAGTTCACGAGCTTGGGTGCCATGATCCCCTCCTGCTGTCCGAAGCGGCGGTACGGACAAGTATGGCCTGTGATACGCATCGCGTCGGACATTGTGTCTGCACCGCGCGCGCCAGATCCTGGCGTCAGGACCAAGGTGGGAGCGCGCTTACTTCAATTTGATTTGGAAGCGTGGCAGGGTTTCTCGGGCGGGGCGGGGTGGGCTAGGCGGCCCTGTGGAGCTGCTGCAGGGCTGCATGCCCGGAGGCACCAACGCCGTCTTGCGCCGCGCGATGCGTAACAACGCATCCAACTCTGATGCGTGTTGCGCATCCCTGTAGGCGAGGCCAAATCCGATCCAGAATTCCCTTTCCTTGAGTGGCCTGAAAGTCGCACCGGCGCGCCGCATCGTCGTCATCGACTTAGGTATGAAGCCGATGCCCTGTCCGTTTGCCACTTCGGCCAGCAGAAGATGGTGATCCGCGGGTTCCGTCAGTCTTCGGCTCGGCGCATGTCCGAGCTTCGCGAACACTTCTTCGTAGTAGTCGAAAAATCCGGGATTTGTTCGCCGCTGCGGCCAGAACACCGGTTGGTCATTCAACTGCGCGATCGACAGGACTTTGTGCCGCGCGAGCGGATGCCGTGCAGGGATTACCGCGACCAGCGGCTCTTTGTGCAGCGGTTCCACCACCAGTTCCCCTGTTGCGCTGGGCAGTCCGATCAACGCGACATCGAGCGCGCCACGCCGCAGGCGCCGGATGAGTTCGACGGAAGTGGCCGCAACGAAGACCAGCGACCCGCCAGGAACCGCTTTCCTGAAGGCGGGCTCGAGGGAAGGAAAGACCTCCGGGTCGAAGATCTTGGTATAACCGACCCTGAGCTGCCGGGGCCCTTCCTTTGAATGCCGTCGTGCGGTTTCGATCGCCTCTGAGGCTTGAAGGAGCGTCTTCCTGGCCCCCTTCAGGAATGCGCGGCCCGCCGTGGTGAGTTCCGCGCCCGCCGAACCGCGATTGAGCAGCGTCACCCCAAGTTCGCTCTCGAGCTGTTTGATCTGGCGGCTTAGAGGCGGCTGTGACATGTGGAGTCGTTCGGCCGCGGCGCGAAACGTGCCTTCCTCGGCCACGGAGACGAAGCACTCCAGCTGGCGTAGATCGATTCGTAGTCTCATGCAGAAAAGGTATCACGAATTTGGTCTTGGCCTGTTGCATCTTCCTGCCCGTATGCTTCATTCCGCTGACTTCGAGAAGGAGCAAATCAGACATGGATACGTGCAAGCGCAGAGGCACTCTGCAGAGGATCACAGCAGCCAGAAAGCTGGCAGCAGCCGCTTTCGCGCCGATTAAAGCGGGGCGACAAATCACCGATGGCAAAACACAGATGAATGGATCTACGGCTCAGACAGGCATGACGGCCCTCCAGGGCGCGTCCGCTGGCGAAACCAGTGCAGAACGTTTTACCCGGGGTATCGAGGTGCTGAAGAGGATCGGTGGCGCGGGCTACGATATCCCTGTTAACCGTCTGGCGGAGGTTGCCCCGGATTTGGCACGATTCACGGTTGAATTTGCCTATGGAGACATCCTGTCGCGGCCGGGGCTGGACTTGTGCCTTCGCCAGATCGCCACCGTTGCCGCGCTGATGGCCCATGGCAGCGTGCAACCGCAACTGAAATATCACATGACCGGCTTCCTCAATGCGGGCGGCGAGCCCGCGGAACTGGTCGAAATGCTGTTCCTGGCGATTGCCATCCTAGGGTTTCCGGTCTCGATCAACGCAGTAGGTATCGTTCGCGAGATCTTTCGGGAGCGCGGTCTGGCTTTCGATCCGATCGCCCCGGCGTCCGACGATGGCACTGCGCGATATCAGCGGGGTCTCGAGGTACTCGACGGCTTGATGGCCAATCCGGAGGAGTACGTGGAAAAGCTGGAAAGCACTTCACCCGAACTCGCCCGCTGGTCCGTCGAGTTCGTGTTCGGTGAGATCTTCGTTCGAGAAGGACTCGATCCGAAGGCAAGACAGATCGCGAGCATCTCGATGCTCGCAGCAGCCGGCAATCGCAGCGATCTGCTCCGCCTTCATATCGAAGCCGGGCTCGAGTCGGGCCTGTCGCGCACCGAGATCACCGAAGCCCTGATGCAACTGGCCGTGTATGCCGGGTTCCCGAGCGCTCTCAATGCCTTTGGGGTTGCGGACGCCGTCTTCACCAAGCCGGCGCAGAAAGAGACGGAAGGGGCAGGCGGCCGGGTAAGCGCGAATGCAATCGTCTCCGAAACTCGGAAGGCTCGCAGCGAACGCGGACTGGCGACGCTCGCCAGCACTTCTGCCCAGGCGGGCGAGGCCGTGGTCAACAGCTTCAACGACCTGGCACCGGATATCGGCCGCGCGATCGTCGAGCACTCCTACGGCGACATCTTTAGCCGTGCCGGGCTCGACGCGAAGACGCGCGAGCTTGCCGCATGCTCGGCGCTCGCCGCGGTGGGAAGCAAAGCGACGGAGACGCCGCTGCGGGTCCATGCGAATGCGGCGCTGACGGCGGGCGCGACGCAGGCGGAAATCGTCGAAACGCTGCTAAACGTCCTTCCCTATCGCGGATATCCCGCAGTCGAGGAAAGCATGCGTGTCGTCGGCGAGGAATTCAGCAAGCGAAGCGATCACGCCCAAAAAGTAGCGGGAGAACGGCAATGAATGCCACACGCTTTCGGACATGCGGCCGGCCCGACCCTTGAGAGAGGTTGTGTCGAAAAGCAATCCGTAGTTCTTTACTTCTTCACTTCGACAGATGCAGCTTCTTCGATAGCACGATACCCCGCTGCGGGCTCACCAGCCAGATGGCGTGAATGTTGGTGTAAAGGGTCGAGGTTCTTTTTGTGATGTCTGTGGGCTCGTCGTTGCTGGGATCGCTATGTTCGCGTCGGTCGGTCAGGTAAGGTGGCGTCATGCTACATATCAGCACAATCGCGAAGTCTCCATTCGCTTCGTGGAACGCCGTCTGCGACAGTGTCACGCGTCCGTGAACCCTGGTTTTGCTCCGTTCGCCCGACTTGAGCTCAATCACATCGATATGTTGGATGTACCCCTTGGCCTTCGCCTCTGGCGCCACCACAAGCCCTCGACCGCGTTGTCCAGTGACGGTTTTCTTGAGTAGGATCGCTCCCGGATTGTTGTCATCGGATAGATCTATGTCCACCGTCAACAGGTGCGTCTTTGACTGATATCGTATTCCGTAGGGCGCCGGTACGACGAAAGCCAGGTCGCGCTCGAGACTGGCTTTCGGCGAATCGAGTCCGCCTGGCGCCTTATGGACAGGGACGTGGATCAGGTTCCTGATGCGATCGCTCAACGAAGGCGAGTTGGTATTGAAGCTCTGGCCCGCCAAAGCGTCCCTGATAGCAACCGGGTCGTCGCCGACGAAAGGGCGAGTCGACAGGACATCTGCAGAGGCAGAAATTTCAGGCTCAGTCGCATTGGGAACAGCGGCAGAGTCTGCCGACGTCCCGGCGTGCGCCAGCAGCGACATGCAAACCAGGGCGCAAGCGGCGTTGGTACGGACCAGCATAGTTTTAAGATCAGCCACGACAAACCCCTCCAGGATCAAGGCAGTCTATCGCAAAGCCTTGCGTGGTCAACTCGACCGCGCGACAGCGAGACCCAAAGCCGAGTCGCGGATAGAGCGCGAGCTTATCGTCGATGAGTTGGGGAGAAATCTCGTCCATCCTGAGCCCCATGACGTCGACATGAGCGCCGAAGTGGACGAGCGCGACTTCCGGCTCCCTGCGATCGACTATCAGCGGCTGAGTGAAGGGCGATGGCGTCCCAAACGATGCCGATTGTCGTCTCCGGATAGTCGTGGGCATGCAGAAACCTGCTCGCGGCGTCGGCGCCATCGACTTCGGAGCGCTTGTCCGCAGCATGATCCTCTGACAGACCCAGGCCGTGAAGCAGCGATGCGATATAAACAAGTTCGCGATCGTACTTCATTTGCCGCCTCTTGCGGGTGAACTCCGCGAACCACCATTTGCTGTGGACATGATTGAGCAGCGGCCCCGAATGACCCTGCCAGGCGAGGACCGCCGCTTTGCGGGCGAGCTCGGAATCCGGTGCGAATCGTGCCTCCGATAGTGACAGGGGGGTCATTAGCCCTTCCTCGAATGATTACTGGTCTCGCGAATCATGTTGTTGTCGCAATGCATCAGGAGGCTCAGTCTTCTGACGGACGCATCGACACTTCGTCGTGTCTACACCGTTCAGTTGCTCGAACCTCCGTTGCGCGGCCTCGAGATTCCGATCTACCAACAGATTCGTATCAGCTAGATGTGTGAGGGACCGCTGCTGTCTTTCGAGCCGACATTTGAGTGGGCCATCGGCGCGCGCGAGCGAACGACTGAAAATTGGCCGGAAGTACCTACTCGGCTACTTCGTCCGAACGCGGCCATTGAAGATTTCTGCGTCAGTTCGGGAGTAAGCTGGCCGAACCGGTGCTCTCGGCCAGAATGAGACGTTCGGTGCAATGCCACGTTTTTCGTTGGCGCAGCGTTTACATCAACGTTTAGATCATTAGTAAAGGAAAATTTGCCATAAGTATTCTCGCAACATTGGGCGACAATCGAGCGACTCAAACCGACCAAGGGATTGAATCGAATGAGCGCTGACGAGAAGCTTGACGCGTTGACTGAAGGCTATGACGGTGTTAGCGCCCCAGCTGCAAACTATAGGAATGTGACTCGATGGGGCGACTTGCTGTTCCTATCTGGGAAATCTTCTCGGAGAGTTGTGGACGGCAAGCTGGGTGTCGATATCACCTTGGACGAGGGAAAACGCATCGCCCGAGAGGTTGCGCTGGAGTTGCTTCTTGTCTTGCGCGAAGAGCTAGGCTCGCTGAACCGTATAGGGCAATTCATCGAGCTCCAAGGATTCATCAATGCATCGGATGACTTCAAAGGGCACGCCCAGGTTATCGATGGTGCATCCGACCTCCTGGTGGAAGTTTTGGGGCCCGCGGGCGTTCATTCTCGTTCCGTTCTTGGTGCTGTTTCGCTGCGCGGTGGACAGCCAGTCATCTTGCGCGCAGTCGTAGGAATAGGCCGGTAAGACAGCTCTCCCGGCAACACCAGGCGCTTCCGCTTCGACAAGCGTCCGTTAATCCGTCGATTCAGCGAAATCGCGAAGCGCGCGATCAAGGGTTTCCCATCGGAGTCGGGTCGGTTATTTCCGCGCGCCGAACGCCAGCGCGCCAAAGAACGATCTACCACTCGATATGCAAAGGACCTACCCCTACAAAGGCTTCGAAATAATCGTTGACCTTGAACTCGTGTGGGAGGCGTCAGGCAGCGCTGTGCTGTCGCCTCCGACCGGCTTTGTCGCAATCGTGTCTATCGAAGGGAAGGGGTTGCCGGCTTCGCTGGGATCTCCGATCCGCCTGATGAAAGATACCCAGAACCCGTTCGGAACGGAAGCGACTGCACTCATGACGGGCTGTAGCGCGGGTCAGCGGGTCATAGACGATATGCTCCTGCGGGAATATTCGTCTCCTGCAAGGGAATGATCGTCAGCATGCAGGAGGACGCCCGCTTCGGGCTGATATCGAGTTCGGCCCGTCTCGGACGGTCGGCCGCCAGGCATTTGGCTGCTGGGTCGCTGAAAATCGGTTCTTTGCTAGCATGGCAGTCCATATCGAACTCAAGGACGCAGCCATTACCTTCTGACATGACTAAAGAAGCGCTTCACACGTTCCTGACCGCCTATTTCGACCTGGTCATTGATCCCTCCGAACGGGGCAGTGCCCGCTCGTACTTTCTCGGAAAGGTGGTATGGCACCCATCGGCGACCACGCGAATCCTTCATGTTCAATACGGTGCCAACGATCGCGTCAGTCGTATCAAGCTTTGTATCTCGTCGGACAACAATAACAGCGTGTTTGTGCGGTTGCCGATGAACTGGTCAGAACTCGGCCATGCCGTAGCCGATGAGATTTCGCTGCATGCGCCGCAAAGGCCGGAGAGCGGAATCGCCGACTGACCGCTTCGCATCCGCTCGCAGCTAATCAGACATTCGCGGCTGGCGAAGTATGAATCACCGGTCAGTAGCCGACTTGCGGTGGGAATCCCTGAACGTCTGCGATGGCCGAAAATCGCGTATAGGCCATCGAGCAGCATTGAGTTGATGACCGGGCGTCCGGGCGAAAGGTAGCCGGCCCGTCCTGTTCCGCGTATTGTCGCGGCTCCAACGGCAGTCACGCGCTTCCGTCAAGGTGGTGAGTCGGAACTGATATTGATAACTCTGCCGCCGCCGATTGCTCTGAAGCAGGGGATGACGACCTGCATCGTCAACATCGCGCCAAACACATTGGTCTCGAACAGGTTGTACATAGGACCGCTGTACAGGCCGCGCAAATACCGGTTCCCTCGGCTTCGGCATCGCGTGGATCGAACGATGTAACTGTATATGCAGGCTCCTAAAGTACGCTCGCAACGGAACAGGACGCAGCGCAAGCAGTTGTAGAGGCGACTAGGGCTGATACCGAACCGTTGCGTTACGTCGTAGTCGAGGATGCGAAAGAGTCTGCCCGAATGCGGCGCGAGACATCGGAGCGTACTTACGCATCGTGGGCAAAGGACAAGTTTCGGCTGGAAACGCGCTGACCGCCGAGGCTTCGAGGGAGTGCGCGACGTTCCGATGGACCGTCGCAGCACATCCCGGCGCAGACGTTTCCTCGCTGGCCGTTGTGTTCGTTTTCCCGCAATATCTTGGAGTTGTCGGGCCGACCTTTGCAAGAGGGCTCGCGTGCGGACATACGGCGGAACACTTAGGCTTTTATGCGCGTTCTGCGATGTGTTCGCTTGCGAACACATCAATATCGAATGCGTCCATGCTGTGATTCATTGTCGGGCTGGCCATGTGAGACTATGTGCTCTCCCACGCTGGCCAAGCGGCCTGCGATAAAAAAGTCGCCCGTTGGCGACGCGCATTTCGACGCGCATTTCATTGGGAATCCTTTTGGGGGTTTTTACCAATAACTCGACCTTATGAGGATTTCGATGACACTGAATGTGGACGGCACGGCTGGCGTGCCGGATGAGATCGTTGCGACGCCGAGCGATGAGTCAATCCAGGAGCCCAATGCGTCAGAGGAGGATGCGGATCTGGCTGTAGCTGAGTCAGCCGACGTTGCGGATGCGGTGGTAGATGAGTCAGCCGACGTTGCCGACGCGGTGGTAGATGAGTCAGCCGACGTTGCCGATGCGGCGGTAGATGAGTCAGCCGACGTTGCGGATGCGGCGGTAGATGAGTCAGCCGACGCTGCAGATGCAGCGGTAACTGAGTCGGGTGACAACGCGGATCTGGTGGAAGCTCAGTCTGGCGACGTTGCAGATATTCCGCAAGCCGAGTCAAGCGACGTTGCAAGTTTGGCGGAAGTTGAGTCAGGCGACGCCGTTGATGCGCAGGTGGCTGAAAGTTCGACAGAGGATGCCGGCGCACCCGCTGACGAGAACCCGGCGGCCGATCCAGTAGAACCGGCCGTCGAACAAGACGGCGAAGTCAGCGAAGATTGACGGTCGGTACTCCGGGCAATCGTTGTACCGCCCCTGTTTCGCACCCGGCACCGGGAGTTGCGTAACCGGTGCCGGAGCCTCAGCCGGGGACCTATAGCGCCACGGGCGGCGGCACGATCGATGCGGCGAGGATAAGACTGCGAGCGGCCATCAAGCGTCATTCGTTTGCACCGCCGCTCAGACATTCAAGCGTCGGTTCCGCTCAGGAACCGGCCATTAAATTCGCCGTTTGGAAGTGTTGTTTGTCAGCCGTTGCGGTCATTGGGCGCTTTTCATTCGGTTTCCGCTGTCCGTCGGCGATTCGAGCGATTTTGGCGGCCTTGTTCTCCTGCACTTGGGACGGTCCGGTACTGGGGAAACTCGAGTCGCTGGATGATACCGGTGCAACAGTCAGTGGGCACGCGTCGCGACCTGCAGGAATCGCTCGATTTCGCGGCCGAGGGAATAGAGCCACTGCCTGGAGCCGATATCGCGCGCCGTGCGCATCCAGTTGACGGCTCATCGTTGACCGAACGACCGACGGCATTGATCCATGTCCAGATCGACTCGGTGCCGCACGAGTAATGTTCGCGAATTGCACCCGGCAGAATACATCCTCCCGCATCCGGATGCCTGCCGCCTCGAGGGTTGTCACAGCCGGCATGTTTGCGTCATCGCCGTCGGCAAGTTCCACGGCTTCCCGGGCGCCTGGGTCTGCAGCGTCTTCGAGGTGCCTTGAGTCAGCGAGGGTTCTGAATGATCAAAGGCCCGCCCATAACGGAGGCGTGATGCGTGTCAGCCACGTTGAGCTTGAGCGTATGCACGGCTGTGCCAGGCAGGAACGGCGCCGCATCGCCGTGCACCCACGTTTCATGTCCGGCGAGAAAATACGGCGACAGCGGATTGCCCGACTGTCCACCGGGCATCTCGAAGATGCCGTCCTGCTCATGCCCTGGCGACACCACAAAACGCTCGGATGCGCCGAACACGGGTGACTGCACGCGCGGCATATTGATGTCGCCCGGCAGCGGATCGGCCGGCGTGCCGAGCCAGCTGCGCACCCACGGCAGCCACGACGGCACGATCCGGGCGAACGGATGCGCGATCGCCGAGCGGTTGCGCTCGCCCCAGCGTGCATCTTCAAGCCTCGTGCCCTTCGGCAATTGCGCGATCGAGCGGTCGATCCGATCCAGCACGAACGCGCGCCAGTCCGCGAAACCCTCGGGTATCCACGCGTGCTGGCCGGCGAGCATCTCCATTGTTGCCTCGTAACGCGAGTTCGCAGCGCGATAGCTGAGTTCGGGTGCGATCGCGGTCATTTGCTTGTCGAGCGCACCGAACCAGGCGTCGTACAGCGAGTAGTAGAACGCGCGCACCAGCCGGTAGCCGACCGCAGTCACATCCGCGCGGCCATCACAGGTTTCGACGAGCCGGCGGAATGCCGCGCGTTCGGGATGGCCGTTGAGAGAGGTCGCGTCGAGCGCGTCGAGCGCAGTGCGTCGCCAGTGTTCGATCCAGAAAGCCCGGTCGTCGGTCTGCACCGCCAGCATGTCGCGCTCGGTCGCATGCGGCAACGCGAGCAGATCATTGCGAATCTGCGTCGCACGTGCGCCGAGATCGGCGCCCGCATCGCCGATACGTGCTGCCTCGTCCGGCGGCAACGTCCGGTTGTTCGCAGTCCAGATGCGGCCCGCCGGCGGATCGATGCGCAACGGGTACTCATCGGGCGGCAGATACCCTTGCCAACCGCTATAGGTGTCGGAGCGGAACGGGAAGCTCGCGAGCGCGGTGGCATCCACATCCGCATCGGCAAAGCGCGGTAGGGGACCGGCGAGCGTCCAGCCGATACGGCCCTGTGCATCGGCCGCCATGAAGTTCTGCGTTGGCAGGCCGAGGGTCTGCGCAGCGTGCAACGCGTCGGCGACGTTCGACACGCTTTCGAGCTGCACGAGGTTCACGTTGATCGCCTGCGGATCCTGCGCAACCCAATGCAAGGCATAAGCATGAGGTCCAACAACGATCTGGGGCCCCCAGCGGGTTTGCACGACCGGAAGATCGACGCTCGCGCCGCCTTTCACGTCGAGGCGCTCATGGATCACCTGCGCCGTCTGCCAGCCGCCGTCGGGTACGCGATAGCGAAGCGGATCGTCCGGGTCACGCAGCAGTTCGACGAGATCGATGAACCGCGCGTAGCTGTTCGTGAACCCCCAGGCAATATGGCCGTTGCTGCCGGCCACGACGAGTGGCGTACCTGGCAGGCTCACCCCCGTAATGCGCCGCGCCCCGCCATCTGGCGCGGGATAGATCAGCGACAACCGGTACCAGATGTTCGGCAGCGACAAGCCGAGGTGCATGTCGCTCGCGAGCAGCGCGCGGCCGTCCACGCCGTGCGCACCGTCGACCGCGAATCCATTGCTGCCGACCATCGAACTGACGGGGGCTACATCGTCGATGAATCCGGGCACGCCGCTCAATAGCGCGATGGCCTTCGTGTCGAAGTCCGCGGCGGGCCGTGTTGCGGGCAGCCACGGCGGCGGCGTCGCGGGCAGGGTGGTGGGCGACGGCGTGAATGCGCGCATCACGTCGAGCGGAGCATCCCAGCGGCTCGTTGCGGGCAGCAGAAACGCAAGCAGGTCGGCAGGCACTCGCTCGCGCACTGCCGCACGTGACAGCACGTGTGCGATCTGGCCGTATTGCAGGTCGATGTACATGGCATAGACGGCGAGCAACGTATCCTCAGCGCGCCACGGGACCGGTTCGGTGCGCAGCAGCCAGTATTCGAACGGCCGGGCGCGTAGCGAGCGCAGGCCGTCGTTGACGGCCGCGGCATAGCGTTCGATCAGTTGCCGCTGGTCTGCGGGCAACGCGGCGAGTGCCGCCCGCGCGTGTTCGCGAAAACGCATGGGCCGGTCGCGCCGGTCCAGTGTCAGCGCAGCCGGACCGATGAGCGCGGCCATCTCGCCGGCGGCGACCCGGCGCAGCAAATCCATCTGGAAGAAGCGGTCCTGTGCGTGAACGAAACCGGTCGCATACGCGACGTCGTCACGCGTGCTGCCTTGTACCGTCGGCACGCCGAGCGCGTCGCGCGCGATTGTCACCGTTGCGGATACCGGCGCGTCGAGCGTGCCGTCGAGTTGCGGCAGGCTCGCGCGCAGAGTCAACCCGGCTGCCACCACCAACGCGGCCAAAGCGATGACTACGACGCACAGCAGAATCGGCGGCCACGCGCGACGCCGCTTTTGCGGGAATGGCTCGAACGGATCATTGTGGATCATGCAGGGGGGCGTCCAATGCTTGTTGCAACGGCAACCTGATCGCCTTACGACCATAGCATGGTCGGGTGCCGACAATATGCGTGGACGTCGCTGGATCCAGACAATGACCATCGTCGCGCTCCGGATGATATGGATATTTTTCCGAGAAGTGAGGCTTCGTGGCCTCCATAAAGGGCACTCAGCTTATGTGACCTCCGTTTTCAAAGCCTTCCTTTCTTGCACACTCGCGCGCCGCCTGATGCATCGCGGAGCTAGAAGCCAGCGCTCGACGCTGCTCTGCTTCTGATCGCGCATTCCGCTCGGTGCGCCGCCGACCGAAGCCGCTTGATCGCGAAGGCGACGGCGAGTTAAGCGACTGCCTACTCCAGGTGCGGCTGAATGCCATCCGGGCACTTGCTTCCAAGAGAATAAACTTACAGTCAGTAAGATTGGACAGCGAAGGAGGTCCTCGGCATGGAACTGAAAGAAAGGAACGAAGAACACTGGGAGCCGCTTGCGGCGATTGCCCGTGAAGAACTAGGCGTACCCTCGCTGCTGGAGTCGGGAAAGATCACGAATGACGTCCATCTGGTGGGAATCGCCAGTCTCGCGCAGGCGCTCGAGCGGGCTTACGACCTGGGCCTGTTGATGGGCCACCGGGTGAGTCGCATGGAGCAGGGACAGGCCTTGCCGTCCAAACTGGTCTGTCGTGACGGGCTGGATGGCGTGCGGGCTGCCGCCACCGAGTGGCTGCGTACCTGCGCGAGTAAGGAACCGCAAGGAGGCGAACATGAGTGCGACCTCCCGGAATGATCCTCACTGGCTGGCGCTTCAGGCGATCGCCGCGGAAACGATGGCGCTCGACTCTCTGGAAGAACGCGGACGTACCGCGGCCGACCTCCGTATGGTCCGGGTCCGGGACATCGCCAGCGCGCTCGAGCAGGCGTACCGGATGGGCCTGAACGTCGGATACAACGCCGAGCTCCACTGACGGAACGGCTGACGAAGGACCTCGGTCGTCGCCGTCGACCCGCAGCACAAGTTTCGTCGCGTTCCTCTGTTCTTGCCCTGGTCCATGCAAAAGCGCATGTGGCGTCAGCTTTCGATGACGTCGCCCGACCAGATATGATCGAAGACGGAGCTGCCTTCCCGCTGCACCTTGCGGACGGTTTCAGCGTCCGGCGCTTCATATTCGCAGATCATGTGCATGCGATCGATTGAAACCACGCTGCGTTTCCAGACGATGCCGTGTAAATCGCTGCACGCTGCAAGGCGGTCTTCCACTACGGACAAATCCGCATCCGACTGTGGCGTCGGAAAACTCCTTTCAACGACGACGTACGACATGTCTGATCTCCCTTTGCGGCAGCGCCTGTACTCGCCGCAATTTAATGTGTCTGCGTTTGAACGATCGTTCTAGTCACGGGGTGGCGCTCATCAAGCCTTTGTAGTGCGGCCTGGCCCCTGGGCGTAATCGGCTTGTGGGCCAGCAACTCACGCAATAAAGATAGAACGGACATGGCGCGTTTCATCTCGCCGGCGATGAGCGCCGCCTCAACCAGGACCGCCCTGAATGGCTTGCTCGAGTTCCTGTTCCATCGATGGCGGACACGCGTCGCCCGAACTCGCCAGAGCCACGAGCCGCGCGGTGAGCAGCTGGATTTCAAGCTGGACCCGCTCGCTTCCCTGCGGGAGTGAACGTGCATGAGTCAGACCGCGATCTGCCACAGCGCGAGCCTCGGATCCCGCAAAGACTGCCAGACAGTGATTGCTGGCTTTGACGCATGCCATCGCCGTCATGCGCGAGTCTCCCGCCAACGTCGCGTGATGAACCACTTCGCCGTGCAGGCGCGGGTCGTTTGCGCTCGCAGCCAGCAGCTGTCGCGCGATCTGATGGTGGATTGCGCGCCTGTGTGGCTGCGGGAGCATTCGATAGACCGTCTGACGTACCAGGTCGTGGGCGAAATCGATCTCGGTTTGCGTGGCTGCAAAGATTCCCCCGACGTTGTAGTTCGGAAAGACTCGAAAGTACTTCAGGAAGCGGACAATCGAGCAGTTGCGCGAGCTGCTCGGGAGCAAACCCACGCCCGATCGACGCCGCGAACGAGAGCAGATCGCGTGTGCGCGCATCGAGCGGTGCGAGTCGATCCGCGATCAAAGCATCGACAGAGAGCGTCGAGGCTTCGATACGAGCTAGCTTCGCGCGCGTTAATTCGAGGACGTAGAGCGGATTGCCGCCGCTGCTTTTGATCGCCTGTTCGACTCGGACATCGCTTCCCGATGCGTCGATAAGCACGGCGACCTGGTCAGCAGAAAGTGGCGGTAGCTCAACGCGCGTCACCTTGCTGTCGCGTCCCAATGATTGCAGCAATGTCCTTGCAAACCGGTTTTCATCCGTTTCCGAGGGACGGGCAGCGGCGACAAAGACAACTGGCAGTTCGCGGTCCAGCCGCCGCAGCACGAAGTGCAGCAGCGCCGCCGATGATTCGTCGAGCCACTGCAGATCGTCGAGGACGGAGCAACTACACCGGCTGGATCGTGGCACTGGTCGAGCGGCTGCTGTTTCGAAAGCATGAGCCGACCGATCGCATGTTCCGGCAGTTGTCACTTCGACTGCTGCTCTTTGTCTTCGGGGCATTGGCGGGCGCGGCGGGTGTTCAGCGCTTCGGCGTTGCGGCGATCGTATTGCCGTTCGGCGTTCTCGTCGCCTTGAGTCTCGCACGGATACCGCGTCGCGGGCTGGCGTGAGCAAGGCAACCACCAGCGCTCCGACTTGAATCGAGGCCGGTAGCATAACGCGGTCCCGAACACGCGCGGTTGCACCCCGTACCTTTCCTGAGCGAGGGCGGCGCGAGTGTTGCTGACTCTCATCACAGGAAGGTTCCGAAACATCCATGCGGAAGCCCGAGCGCAATGCGCAATTTCGCCTGGTCGTTTAGAGGGACACTGACATGTCGCTCGAGGTAAGGATCGGCCCGCCGCAGATTGCCATCCATCAGGGACATACGGTCCTGCTCACGCAGCCGGACGGGCAGATCATCAGCGGGTCGCGCAAAGGTCTGTATTTCCAGGACACGCGTCTTATCAGCAACTGGACGATCTTCGCCAATGGCGAGCCCTGGGATCTGCTCAGCTCGGGAGCGCTGCAGTCCTTTTTGATGCGGGCATGTCTCGCGAATCGTTCGCTCGACAGCGAGGACGGCCGAATCGAGGAACATACGGTCAGCCTGATACTGACTCGTCATGTAGGTGGTGGAGTCCACGAGGACATCGACATGACCAATCACGGCCTGCATACGGTGTCGTTCAATCTCGAGATCGCGGTGCGTAGCGATTTCGCGGACATCTTCGAAGTCAAGGCCGGACATGTGGTTCGTCGCGGTCGTGTCGTGACCACCTGGAATGAGCACACGCAACATCTGAAGACCAGTTACCAGAATGGGCACTTTGGCCGCGGCATCAGTCTGAGCGTGCACGATAGCCACACGCGAGGGGCTTATGCAAACGGCCGCATCACATTTGGTGTGAGCTTGCGACCCGGCGCACGTTGGCATTGTTGCCTGAAGTACGACATAGACGATGACGGCCGCGCCGTACGCGCGCCGCAGCGCTGCGGCGCGGCCGGCGAACCGTCGCCCGAAGGAAAGCGGCTCGCACAATGGAAACGCGCGATTCCGTCGCTCGAGTGCAGCGACGAAACATTCAACCGTCTGTTTCGTCAGGCGACCGATGATGTCGCGGCGCTGCGCGTGCCGGAGCACGTGAATGGCAGGCGTCTAATGATTCCCGCAGCGGGCTTGCCGTGGTTCGTCGCGCTGTTCGGACGTGACAGTCTGATTACCTCGCTGCAGACGGCGCTGATTTATTCGGGGTTCGCGCGCGGCACGCTTGCGGCGCTCGGCGCACGGCAAGCCACGAAGCGTGACGACTTTCGTGACGCCGAGCCGGGCAAAATCATGCACGAGCTGCGGCGGGGCGAACTGGCAAAGCTCGGGCTCGTTCCTCATACGCCGTACTACGGAACCGCGGACGCGACGGCTCTATTCCTGATCGTGCTCCATACCGCATGGTGTTGCACCGGCGACCGTGAATTGCTGATCCGTCATTTGCCCAACGCCGAGCGGTGCCTGAAATGGATCGACCACTATGGCGATCGTGACGGCGACGGGTTTCAGGAGTACGAGACGCGATCGACGGACGGCCTGAAAAACCAGAGCTGGAAAGATGCCGGAGATGCCGTGGTGTATCCGGACGGCACGCTCGTCGAAGGACCGAAGGCGCTCTGCGAGCTGCAAGGCTACGTGTATGACGCATGGCTTCGTATGGCCGCGATCTACGATGTGCTCGGCGAGAAGCGCCGTGCATGCAGGCTGCGCGCGAAAGCCGCCGACATGTACGAGCGATTCAATGACGCGTTCTGGGACGAACGCAGCGTCTTCTATGCGCTCTGCCTGGATGGCGACAAGCAACGCGTGATGAGCATCGCCTCCAATCCGGGCCACTGTCTATGGTCGGGAATCGTTCCGCCCGAGCGCGCGCGCCGCGTGGTGCAAAGACTCATGAAGCCGGACATGTATAGCGGATGGGGCGTGCGCACACTGTCGTCGACACATACGGCCTTCAATCCGCATTCTTATCAGAAGGGCGCCGTATGGCCGCATGACAACGGACTCATCGCCGAAGGGTTCAAGCGTTACGGTTTTGCCGACGAGGCAGGACGGATCGCGAAAGACATCTGCGATGCAGGCGGCTATTTCGCGCTGAACCAGTTGCCTGAGCTATTTGCAGGCCTGCAGCGCACGGAGGCGAGCTTTCCGGTGCAGTACATAGGCGCAAATGTGCCGCAGGCATGGGCCGCGGGTTCGATTTTTTCGCTCGTGTATGCGATCCTGGGTCTTCAGCCCGACGCGCCGCGCAGTCAACTGTACGTCGACCCGGTGCTGCCTCCCTGGATCGACACGCTGACTTTGCGAAACCTGAAGGTAGGCGCGCAGATATTCGATATCCGGTTCACGCGAACCGATGGAAGCACAGAATTCGAAGTGTTGAAAGGGTCAAGCAAAAGCGTGAGCCGGCGCCCGATGACGAGTTGGCGCGAAGAACTGGCTGCAGGCCTTTGATTGCGGCGGCCCGATCGCGTACGTTTCGGAAGGTCGCCGCTATGCAAATGACCGAACGGCCGCGCACACAGCAGTCCCGCCGCGGCCGCGAGCCTGGCCTGTTCTCGCGCCGATAGCTGCACTTGCTCCGCACGGACTCGGCAGCAACAAATGCCTATGAGATACTTCCCCATCCACGCATAGTCGCTGCGTCCACCGCGTTTCAAACGGCCCAGGCATGCAAGCACATCCCCTCCGGCTCTCGCCCGGCGACGACCTACGCGTCGCCATCGAAGACGCGCTTCGTCAACGCGAACTGCAAGCTGCCTTCGTCGTCCAGGGCATCGGCAGTCTCCACGCTGCGGTATTGAGGTTCGCTGGCGCGCAAGCGCCGACGGAAATTCGCGGCGACCTCGAAATATTGACCCTCGCAGGCTCCGTCTCGCCCGATGGCGCTCACCTGCACATCTCGATCGCGGATGCGCGCGGGCAGGTGTTCGGCGGTCATGTGGCGCGCGGGTGCACGGTGCGCACCACCGTCGAGTTGTTGCTCGTGTCGGTTCCGGGCTATTCGTTCGCGCGGGAGCCTGATCCGCAGACAGGGTTTATGGAACTCGTGATTCGCGGCAGCGGCGGTGCGCCGCGAGCCGATTCCGCCTGATCGTGCGAACGCGGCAACCCTTCGCGCGCCGATAGCCGCTCAACGCCCCACCAACATCCGCCCGCCGACCCCGACCAACAACGCACCCGCTGCGGTATCGAGCACGGCTTTGCGGCGAACCAGCGTGCGCCGAACCGCCGGATGCGATGCAAGCAACGCCATCGCGCAGTACCACGCGCACGAGATGCCGATCGACAGTGCCACGACCGCGATATCGAGCCACAACGGCGCATGCGCGGGCACCATCAACGCGAAGATGCTGCCGTAGAACGCGATGGATTTCGGGTTCGTCATGCTGACGACATAGCCTCTCTTGGTCGCGGCCCAGCCGGACGCGGCGCTGCCGGCGCCCGCGGACAACGGCCGCCGCGCGGTCACGATCATCTTGATGCCGAGCCAGATCAGGTAGAGCGCGCCTGCGATCCGCAGGACGGCGCCGAGCCACGTGACGTGCGAGAGGATCAGGCTCAACCCCGCGATCGCGAGCAAGGCCCACGTGCCGGACGCGGCGGCGAGCCCGAGTCCGGTCATCATGCCGGCGCTGCGCGACGCAACGGCCGTCGACGTGACAATCAGAAAGTTGGGCCCCGGGCTCGCGACGCTGAGCAACAGGACGCCCGCAAGCGCAAGCAGGATGTTGACGGATTGCAAGAGGAATCTCCCGTGGTGGGTTGGGTGTGGGTTCGAGTGATCGCGCGACGTTTTCATCATACCGGCGCGGCTTCCGCGCTTCCGGCCCGCTAACCGTGTCCCTGATATTGGGGGGTCGGGTTTACTGTAATTGAAGGAGCGTGCGCTCCTACAGCATGATTTGTCGTACGTTGTATGACGAATATTACTATTGCCCGACAAGCCGATTCGCGAGCTCGCGGAGTCGGTTGGCTGTGCGCCTAGGGCGTGGCCGGTCGTAACCCGGAAAATAACTTTCGTGGCGCGGTCCAGCGCTGGGCAAAGCTCTCCTGTCGGTCTGCGCTCTTGAGATCCGTCCGCAAGCCAGGTGGTTGTCTCGACATAAGCTGCGCGATATCTGGCTTTCGGCCGTCGCGCGTCGTGTGGAAAACTGCGGGTTTTTATGTTGTGTCTTGTACGATGTCTTATAACAAATTGATCTTCCGTGCGCGCTGACGCTTTCCCGCCGCCTCTGCGAAAGAAGGGGCGGCCTGTCAGGAACACGCACTGGATCCACCCCAAGGAGATGACTTATGAAGATGCGCTCGGTCCGAGAGCTTGCGGTACTCGGCCTGTTTGTTTTGACCGTCGCCGGTTGCGGTGAGGGTAACAACATCTCAGGTTCGAGTTCGACCACGCCACCCACCAACCCGACCTCGCCGACATCCCCGGTCTGGACGCCCGGCCGCTACGCCGGCGATACGAACCTGCCGGATTCGCCGTCCTTGCCGGCGGACACGCAGGTTTGCTCGACGCTTCAGGCAAGCAACAACCTGGTGAAGAACGCGGACGGCTCGCTGCCGGTCAGCGCCGACCCGACACCGGCCGCCTACGGCGGCGCGACCACCGCGCTGAACAACCCAGATCAGGCGCGCATCCAGGCCGCGCTCGACGCGTGCGGCGCCTCCGTGGACGCGGAAGTCGGCGCGAAGATCACGCAGGCCGACCAGCAGGCAGCCGCTACGCAACAGGCGGCCAATAATCCGAACGTCAACATCGCGGGTGCATCGAGCGAAACGCTGTCTAATCCGAGCTACAAGGCCACCAGGTTCGCGGTGCGTCTCGTCAAGAACAGCAGCGGCGCCGGCAATGCGTTCCTCAGCGGTCCGCTGGTTCTGCCGTCGGGCGTCACGCTGTGGGTCGACGACGGCGTCACGCTGTTCGCGAGCCGCGACGTGGTCGTGTACGACAAAACCGCGCAGGATCGGCCCAACGCGATCACCTGCGGCGCCGCGATCAACAACCCGGCGGGGCTTCCCGCGCCTGCCGGCACCGCCAACGCGGGCGCGGCGACCATCGCGGGCACGAGCGGCATGCAGAACTGCTATCCGCTGATTCGCGGCACGCATACGGTCAACGCGTCGATCATGGGCACGGGCTCGATCGATGCGCGTGGCTACATGCCGCTGATCAGTTCGTCGCCGCAATATCCGATGATCCGCTGGGCAACGGGCGTGACCGAGGCGTTCACGTATTCGGGCAACAACATCTCCGGTGTGACGACGCCGAAGTTCAGCTGCACGAACACGATCGCCGCTTACCGCGCGGGCACGCTCGCACCGGAAGGCACCGCTTGCGACGTGGTCACCGCGATGGGCAAGACGACGCTGACCACACCTGCCGTCACCTATGTGGTGAACCGCCAGGCAACCAGCATTCCGAGCGGCTACACGGTCAACGGCGGCGGCTGTACCGCCGGCACGGCCGGTTGCGCACGCTGGGTGCCGGCAAGCTGGTGGGATATTTCGTACCACGGCAACAAGGACATCGGCGGCGGTCCGTACAGCTTCCAGGGCAACCCCGGCATGCTGTGGATGCAGCAGTCCAAGAACCTGTCGCTGTATCAGATCACGTTCCGGAACAGCACGTTCTTTACAGTCGAAGCCGACGGCGTGGACGGCTTCACCGTGTGGGGCATCAAGATCATCACGCCGTTGCTGCCGGATGCGGCGAACCAGGCGAGCGTCGGCATGAACAACGATGCCTTCGACGGCGTCAGCGGTTCGTACTCGCACCTCTATACGGGCGCGACGATCGACGCCAGCTCGACGGGCGTGAAGAACACCGACGGTGTCGACCCGAGCGTTGCCGCAGGTCCGGAACACGCGGCGCTCGGCACGGGCAGCAAGACCACGTCCGCGGGCCAGGTGTACTTCGACGGCTACGTGAAGAACGTCGCGATCGTGTACAACTTCCTGAGCCCGTCGGACGACAACGTCGCGTTCAAAGGCGGTCTGCAGGACCCGCGTCCGGCGTCGGCACAGGGCGCGACGACGCCGGCCAACATGCTGTGGGCCATCGACGGCAACCGCGACGTTTCGTCGAACCGCACGTACGGCATCACGGTGGCGCACAACCACAACTACAACGGCCATGGTCTGTCGATCGGCAGCCCGACGAATGCAGGTGTGCGCAACATTCACTTCTACGACAACTACTTCGACAATGTCTACGACGGCACCAACTCGTCTACGGACAATGGCATCGTGGGCCTGCGTATCAAGAGCGGTCAGGCACGCGGCGGCGACGTCAGCAACATCTACTACGACGGCGCATGTATGCGCGGTGTGAAGGACTTCCTCGTGTTCGACATGTACTACACGGGCCCGAGCGCCGATCCGATCGCGTACACGGGGTTGGGCTGGCTGGTGCCGAGCTTCCACGACATCAACCTGAGCAACATCCGCATGATGAACATCCCGGCCAACAAGGCTGCGGGCAAGAACGGCGGCGGCGGTCTGACGTTTCGTGGTCTGCATGCCGATACGGCTTACGCCAATACGCAGAGCGTGATCCAACTGAACCTGGACAACGTGGTTGCGGACAAGGACGTCGCGTTGTCGATTGCGAACCTGAGCAAGCCTGTCGTGAACATCGGCTCACTCGATGGCTCGACGCAATCGAAGGCGGCCAACGCCACGCTGAACCTCGGCGCGAACGTCAGTCTGATTGGCTCGTCGATGGCTCATGGCTCCGGCGGCATTCTGACGAACACGTCGAGCGGCGCGGGCAAGTACGCGGCCCCGACGAATACGTTGAACCTGACCGTCAATGGCAGCGACGACGCTGGCGCCGCGGGTGACACGGACCCGGCGGGCACGATCGTCTCGCAGAATGCGAAGCTGCAGCTGTGCGATCAGGCTTCGTCCTGGCCGGTTTTCCCGAATGTGAAGTAAGCGTGGTTGCTTGAAAGACCTGGACCCGCGGTGTCAGGCTGTGGGTCTTTTTTGAAGCCTCATGGGTGACCGTGGGGCTTTTTTTTGGTTCTTCGTAGAAAAGCGTGGAGCGATTTTTGCCAATTGCGTAATCTGATGCCTGAATTGAGGGGACATCAGGGGGAGAATTGCTCGATCGCAAGGCACTGCAGGCGCTGGGGTGCTGGAAGGGCT
>NZ_JBFPKG010000239.1:0-644 GCF_040948665.1 Paraburkholderia sp. BR14320 | reverse complement strand
CGCGCACCGGCTTCTTGCCGCTACGCTTTGCCAGCTTCGCAATCTTGTCTTCGTGCTTCGGCGCCGGCCACAGGCCTTCCGAGCGATACAGCATGATCACGACCATCGCGAGACCGTACAGCAGCTGACGGATCACTTCGGTATCGACGACTTCATGGCCGAAGATCATGTTCTGCAGCGGACCCATGGTGGAGCGCAGGAACTCGGGGAACACCGCGAGCAGCACCGCGCCAAGGATCACGCCCGGAATGTGGCCCATGCCGCCGAGCACCACACAGGCGAGCACCACGACCGATTCCCAGAACGTGAACGATTCCGGCGACACGAAGCCCTGGAACGCACCGAACATCGCGCCCGACAAGCCGCCGAACGACGCGCCCATCGCGAACGCGAGCAGCTTCACGTTGCGGGTGTTGATGCCCATCGCCTTGGCGGCAATTTCATCTTCGCGGATCGCGGCCCAGGCGCGGCCGATACGCGAATGCTGCAGACGCGTACACGTCCAGATCACGAACAACGCACACAGCACGAACAGGTAGTAGTACAGGTACACCGCCGGGAACTGCATGCCGAACAGCGAGTGCGACTGCGCGAAGCTGAAGCCGCCGATCTGCACCGGAGCGATCCCGGTGATCCCCTTCGGA
>NZ_JBFPKG010000238.1:0-649 GCF_040948665.1 Paraburkholderia sp. BR14320 | reverse complement strand
CGAAAAGGTGCTGCGCGAGGCGATGGACGCACAGGAGGTGGCGATGGCCCTGAATGGGCTGTCCAGATGGCCGGAGGCGCCCGAAGCGCGGGACGCGGTGCTGGCCCTGGCGCAACGGCTCGCCACCGAGGAGGTGCTGTGCCCCTCGATGACCGCGCAGGAAGTGACGATGGCCTTGAATGCGCTGTCCAGGTGGCCGCAGGAGACCGGCCTGCGGGAGGCGGCCAGGCTGCTGGCGGCACGCCTGGGTCGGCCCCCGCTGCCGTGGAGTGCGTTCGACTTCGGCCATCTCGCGCAGATTGCCAACGCGCTGGCGCGGCTGCGCGGGGACGAAGACGGGGACGAAGACGGGGACGACGCCCGGCTCGCACGCGGTGTACTGATGGGGGTAGCGGTGCACCTGGCGCTGCGCCCGGAACGCTTCGACAGCGCCGATGGCCGCGGCGTGGGTTTGCTGCTCAAGGCTTTCGCCCAGCTGCGGATGCACGACGCGCTACGGCCGCTTGGCGCGACAGCGCTGGGACGGGTCCGGGCGCTGTGCGGCGCCGGGAGCCTGCGCGATGAACCGCTGGAGTGCATGGGCAACCTGTGCATGGGGCTGCTGCCGCTGGCGCGCAGCCCGCAGCTCAAGCGCCACCGGGTGGACGCC
>NZ_JBFPKG010000237.1:0-650 GCF_040948665.1 Paraburkholderia sp. BR14320 | reverse complement strand
TATCGAGAGGAATGCAAAAGGTCTCCCCGAAATTCACTATACGCGTATCTATCGATCGTTTCGTCGCTGGCAGGCCGAGGGTTGCATCGATGCCATCTTTGCTGGCTCGGTAAGCAGGCTTCATGACGACAGCCTGCTTGATCTAACGGTTGTTCACGGCGATGGCACCACGACGGCCGCCAAGAAAGGCGGTGACAAACTCGGCTACAGCGGCCACAAACATCTGAAGGGTGACAAGGTGGTGCCATTCTGCGATCGCCACTGCAACGTCATCGCGCCCTTCGTCAGTGCCCCAGGTAACCGCAACGAATCGCCCCTGCTGCGCGAGGCGCTGCCGAAACTCACTGCAATGGCCCGCGCCATCGGCGCAGACCTGCAAGGCGCAATCGTCAGTCTGGATGGCGTCTACGACTGTCGTGCCAACCGACGCGCGATCTTCAATCGTGGCATGGCGCCCAACATTCCCGAGAACCCGCGTGGGCGCAAAACGCCTAAACGCGGTCGCAAGCGGCGCTTTGATCCGGCCATCTTCGAGGAGCGCTTCAGAACCATCGAGCGCGTCTTCGCCTGGGAAGACAAGTTTCGCCGTCTGTTGCTGCGCTTCGAACGCATCAGCGAGGTGCACTACGCGTTCAAGACGCTCGCTTATA
>NZ_JBFPKG010000236.1:0-651 GCF_040948665.1 Paraburkholderia sp. BR14320 | reverse complement strand
CAATTGGCAATCTGCTGGACGGCGGCGCAAATGCGATTTCAGGGGGCTCGTCCGCCCAAGGCGATAGTCCATCGGACAAGGAAGCGACTGGATTGGAAAGTGAGTTCTAATCGAAGCGCTTTCATGTCCGGGAATTTCTCCGACTCGCCAGACAGTGCTTCGCTCGCACGGGCCGTTGTCGACGCCATCAAAAGCGATCGGCTCGACGAGGCGGAGGCCCGGCTTGCGCAGTTGTACGAAGTCCACCCCGCCGCACGAGAGGCTCTCGTCTTTCCAACTGTCCTCGCGATTCGGCGGGGCCATACACTGGATGCACTCCGCCACCTTAACAGCTTGCCTGAGGGCAAGCATTCGGAGTTGAAGGCGCTTTGTTTGTATTTGCTCGGGGACCAGACTTGGCATCGCTATGCAGAGGAAAAATTAGAGGACCCCGATCCGTATGTCCGCAACTCTATGCTGCGGTTGCTCGGCCGTATCAACGAGAAGGACGAGCCGGTTTGAGCGCGACGGGCGCCCCGCCGTCTCGGGGCTTTGTTCAGCAGGGTAGGCCCGCAGTTGGTTGCGGACGCAACTAGAGCTTTTTGACGCAAACGGCCTTGCCGAAGCTGTTCCACAGATTCACGAGGTTCGCGATAATCACGCCCTCGCGCT
>NZ_JBFPKG010000235.1:0-662 GCF_040948665.1 Paraburkholderia sp. BR14320 | reverse complement strand
ACGCCATGGAATGGGTGCACTGCCATATCGCCAGAACGCCATCGGCACCCAACGCGCGGGTGGAAGCCATCCCCGCCGTCATCTCCCGCATCGTCATGAAGCTGCTCGCCAAGACCGCCGAGGAGCGCTACCAGACCGCTGCCGGTGTCGAGCATGATCTGCGACGTTGCCTCGCGGACTGGCAGCGTCAAGGTCGTATCGACGACTTTCCGCTGGACGGGCACGGCACCCCCGACCGGCTGATGATCCCCGAGAAGCTTTACGGACGTGAGCGCGAAGTCGAGACCCTGGTCAGCACCTTCACCCGTATTGTCGAGACCGGCACACCCGAACTCGTGCTGGTTTCCGGTTATTCGGGCATCGGCAAATCGTCGGTGGTCAATGAACTGCACAAGATCCTCGTGCCGCCACGGGGATTGTTTGCATCCGGCAAGTTCGAGCAGTACAAGCGCGATATCCCCTATGCCACGCTGATCCAGGCATTTCAAAGTCTCGTGCGCATGCTGTTGGGCAAGTCCGAAGCGGAGCTGGCGGCCTGGCGTGCCGCATTGCTGGACGCGCTCTCGCCCAATGCGGCGCTGGTGAGCGAACTGATCCCCGAACTGAAGCTGATCATCGGCGAGCCGCCCGCGGTCCCGGAGCTCGAACCACAACAGGCGAAA
>NZ_JBFPKG010000234.1:0-691 GCF_040948665.1 Paraburkholderia sp. BR14320 | reverse complement strand
GCTCTTCGGCCCCATCGGCAACATTCCACCTGCCGAGGCAGAAGCCGCTTACTATGCAAATCTCGCTGAGTCTGTCACTGTGGCATGACGCAAGCAAAACGGTCTCCGGAAAACCCGGGGCGGTTCAGTCACGCAGTCTGCCGACCAGTCTGCGGATCTGCCGTGTCGTCAGCCCGAGTCGCTCGGCCGCCCGCGACGGCTTGAGTTTGCCGTCCGCTACATCCTGAATGACCTTGAATCTGTCCAGCTCTCGCATCGTCATCGTTATCCGTTCTATTACTGCCATCGAAGCTCCCCGTGCCGGACAACCGGCGGCAGGACAGCTTACGCGGCGCAAAAGCGGACATTTGAACTTGGCCAGAAGCGGACATTACAACTTAGCCGCTACAAGAATGTTTGTTGATAATTGTGGTTATGTCAAATCGTGCGGGTGATCTGCAGGATGCAACTGGCCGGTGTGGCTAGTGGCCCACCGATTTCAAGGGAAGCGAATCACCCGCAACAAGCGCTCTCGATATCTCCTCCCGCTCGGGGAATGGGTACCGCCAGCAGCGAACATTGACGCTGAGAGGTGGCGCCGCTTGTTCGGGCAGGGTCCCGAGATTTTTAAGTGGAACCACCGGGGCGTTCATGCTGCCGATTTGATCGCAGGCAGTGTCGCGAAGTATGCCTCATCCGGCGTGCGGTCTTC
>NZ_JBFPKG010000233.1:0-691 GCF_040948665.1 Paraburkholderia sp. BR14320 | reverse complement strand
CGCCTTTACGGCGAAAATCTACTGGCATCTATACGCCGAAAGACTTGCGGCGCCTAAACGCCGAAAAGTCCCTGGCGCCTTTATGCCGAAAACGGTTTCGGCTCCTTAACGGCGAAAGTTCACAACAGGTGACGCAGGCTAATGGCACAGCCGATCTGGACACAGCAGCCGAGATGCTTGCGGACGCCGCGAGGTTTGGCGATGCATCGACTACGGTACGTGCTGACAAGAGCTACGACGCGGCCGGCTTCGCGGCAATGTGCCGCGCACATGGTGTGACGCCACATGCTGCACAATACAATGACCGCGCGGGCGGCTCGGCCATCGACGGGCGCACAACGTGCTGGGCCGACTACTATGCCGTCAGTCAGCGCAAGCGCAACTGCATTGAGTAGGTCTTGGCTGGAGCAAGACGGCTGCACGATTCGTGCAGGCGATATTGGGGGGACTGCAACGAGTTGACCAGCTTTTCCTGTTGATTCAGGCGGCCTACAACCTGACTCACATGCGCACGCTCGCGGCGAAAGCGGCATAGGCTAGACAGGCGGCGAGGAAATGGCATTGCTGAACCGCCCCGGGATTTCCGGAGGCTCCACTTCTTGAGAAAATGGAGCTATGGAAAACACGAAGAAGAAGTGCCCAAGGTACTCGCCTGAAGTTCGTGAGCGGGCTGTGCGAATGGTTCTGGAAC
>NZ_JBFPKG010000232.1:0-693 GCF_040948665.1 Paraburkholderia sp. BR14320 | reverse complement strand
GCTCGGCGTTCAGGCTGCGTCGATCGACAATACGAACGGTCTCATCAGCAACCTCGGCACGGGCGATGCGACCGTGCAGGGTGGCAGCCAGATCGTCAACAGTGGCGGTGTCATGACGGGTAACGGTAATGTGGCCGTTGACACGTCATCGCTCTCCAATACCCAGGGCGGTCACCGGCACGTCACGAACGAGTCGATGCGGAAGCACGGCGTTTCAGTCGGCAGGTCAGGCCAGCCAGAGGCACGCTCGATCGTCGAACGCACGGACGGTGCATTAACCGTCGCTTCGCGTTCCTGGGCGTTGAGTTGCTGCTCGACCTGCTGGTTTTGCTCGGCGCTGGCGCGTGCAGCTGCCGCTTTGTCCGCTGGTGTGGGCGCCGGCGTCTGCTGCGCGTGGGCGAGCGTTATCAGGGCTGTCAGCGGCAATGCCGCCAGCCTTTTGCGGATGTTCATACGGTGAATGGTTGAGAACAAAGTGCGTAGGAACTCACACTTTGTGAATTTAACTTTGGCTTCCTGAGCGACTTATATGGAGGACACAAAAGTACCCTCCCATAAACTCACACGGGAGTGTCTGAATTTTTGTGTGCAAGGCGTCTGAACATTTCAGGCGTGGCAGGCGATCAATTTCATTCTAGCTGTTGGGTCGTGTGAAGCGATCCTCGTAGAGGATCGCGAACTGCCGCATGGCGG
>NZ_JBFPKG010000231.1:0-693 GCF_040948665.1 Paraburkholderia sp. BR14320 | reverse complement strand
CGCATGCCCCAGTTGAACAGGCGGTAGAACGTGAAAATCAGTTCGAGGTACGCATCGCTGTAAGTCTGGGACTGGCCCGACACGCCCTGCTGGTAGGGCGTGTCGTTGATGAACAGCGCCTTCAGGTGGTTCTGTTGCAGTAAGGCCCACGTTAAAATTGGGTAGCGAATTTTTGAGCTGTGCGATGAAGAAGACGAAGACACCGCGAACCACACTCGCGCCGGGCCTGGCCAGGGTCCTGAAGCGCCTTCACTACCCGCTTGAAGTGATTTTGCTGTGCGTGCGATGGTACGTGGCCTATTCGCTGAGTTTGCGCAATCTTGCGGAAATGATGGCGAGCGTGGTATCGCGGTGGATCATTCGACGGTGTACCGCAGGGTCATCAAGCTGCTGCCGCTCTTCGAAAGGCGACAAGCGTCCGGTTGGGAAAAGTTGGCGAATGGACGAGAGCTATATCAAGATCAAAGGCGAGTGGAAATATCTTTACCGGGCAGTGGACAAGGCGGGCGACACGGTCGAATTCCTGCTCAGGGCCCGGCGGGACAAGGTCGCTGCCCGGCGGTTCCTTGAAAAGGCGATCGCCCATAATGGTACGCCAGAGACCGTGACCATCGACAAAAGCGGCTCCAATCTGGCCGCACTGGATGCGGTGAATGCCGATCGCGAGACGCCGATCAAGGTCCGTCAGATCAA
>NZ_JBFPKG010000230.1:0-731 GCF_040948665.1 Paraburkholderia sp. BR14320 | reverse complement strand
TTCCAGAACCATTCGCACAGCCCGCTCACGAACTTCAGGCGAGTACCTTGGGCACTTCTTCTTCGTGTTTTCCATAGCTCCATTTTCTCAAGAAGTGGAGCCTCCGGAAATCCCGGGGCGGTTCATTTTCGAATTGCTGCAACTGCGCGGACGCTCATCGTCAGCGCTTCTTCCTGGTCGTGCGTGACCATCTCGCTCGTGATGCCGAGCTTGCTCTGCAGCGACTTGTGTTCGAACTGCATGTTCTCGCGCAGATTCCTGTCGAGCGCGCCGAGCGGCTCGTCGAGCAGCAGCACCGATGGATTCGTCACGATCGCCCGTGCGAGCGCGACGCGCTGCTGCTGTCCGCCCGACATCTGCGCGATGCGGCGCTCGCCGTAGCAGATACGGTTCAGCGCGCAGTGTGACGCACCTCTCGTCAAGGTGCTAGGTTGAACCGGGCTTGCGCCGCGCGGCTTTCACCCGGTGCGCCAAGCTCTTGCCGAATTTCTCGCACCAGCATCGCAACCGTTCACTGCGGTGGGAAAACGGTGGCCGTGATAAACCGATTTCGATCTCTTCATGGCACTATCTAACCGGTCACCTCGCTAGAAGGTGTTATGCGCTTTTGTTAAGGGCTGCAAAGTGGACGAGCATAAGGACGGAGAACACGACGAAATGCAGACCAGCCAAGGTTTCGGGCAATCGCTCGTAGTCTCTGGCCAGTCGCCGGAAGCGGTTGAGCCAGCCGA
>NZ_JBFPKG010000022.1:0-119109 GCF_040948665.1 Paraburkholderia sp. BR14320 | reverse complement strand
CGTCGATGGGCCTCTCGCCGATCATGGTCGAGAAGATCTTCGAAGTGGTGCGCTCGATTTCCGCCGAAGGTATGACCGTTCTGCTCGTCGAGCAGAACGCGCGTCTCGCGCTGCAGGCGGCCAATCGCGGCTACGTGATGGACTCCGGTCTGATCACGATGTCGGGCGACGCGAAACAGATGCTCGACGATCCGAAGGTTCGGGCCGCTTACCTGGGTGAATAAGTAGCTGATGAGTTGGACGTGTGCCGTTTATTCGCACACCTTCTTCTTGCAACGCGCCTCACGATGCAACGTCGTGCGGCGCGTTTTTTCTTGCTGACCAGAGCGGGAATTATGGGAGTTTCCCGATAACCGCACTGATTTCATCTTTGGTGAACGCACGCAGTGTTTGCGAGCGGACATTGCCGGCCGAGCCGAGCGCGAAGCCGAAGGCGAGGAAACTCTGCTCGTCTACCGCTTCGACGACCGAGACAATGTCGTATTCCCCCAAGGTCCAGTAGATCTCTTTCATTTCGCAGCCAAAAGATTTCGCCATCTCCGCCGTCTGCCCGGCTCGCTGCGCTGTGTTCTTGATCGCGCGGATTCCCTGATCCGTGAATTGCAGGAGCACCACATAAGTCGCCATGAAGATTCCCCTTAGGATTCAAACGCGTTGGGACTCAGATGCATGAGCCGCCGCGGGGAACTTCGCGAACCGCCGCGAACGTCTTTTCCAGCCCCGGCGTCGCCTCTTGCGTAAACGATTCTAGGCAATCCGTCTGCCCGCCATCTGCTATTTGTCCGAATCCGCCGATATGTGCGCCGCTCGTGAGAGAGCAATGAAAAAGGCCGCATGCGCCAACCAGCGCATGCGGCCTTCTTTAATCAGGTGTACGACGTGAATCAACCCGCCGCGGCTGCGTCCGCGTATTGGCCGAGGCGCTTGCCGAGGCTGATCACCGCATCGGCGCGATAGCCGAGCGCATCGTAGAACGCGCGCACTTCAGCCGACGCCGACGACAGTACCTGCAGGTTCAGCTTCGGACAACCAAGCTTCGTCAGCTCGCTCTCGACATGCGCAACGAGCCGCGTGCCGATGCCGTGACGTCGCAGCGATGCGTCGACCGCGAGCGAATACAGCCAGCCGCGGTGTCCGTCATAGCCGCCCATTACGGTGCCGACGATGCGGCCATCGAGCACCGCGACGAAGAACAGTTCCGGTTGCGTCGCGAGCTTGTTCGCAATCGACAGACGCGGATTGCGCTGCGGTCGCGTCACGTCGCGATACTCGGGAAACACCTGCTGCCATAGCGCGATCACCGCTTCGGTATCGCTCGCGTCGAAGCGGCGGATCGACAGCGTCGTGTTCGTCGTCATCGGTACGCTCCGCAGTGGATTACAGCGAGTCGAGAACCGAGCGCAGCATCGCCAGCATCTGGTCGATCTCTTCGGTCGTCACGTTCAGCGCCGGCATGAAGCGCAGCAGGTTCGGACGCGCGGCGTTCAGCAGCACGCCGTCCGGTTGCAGTTCGCGCGCCTTCTCGACGATCTGGTTGCCGATGTCCTTGCCGAGCAGCAGCGCGCGCAGCAGACCCTCGCCGCGCTCGCCCTTGAAGCCGCGCTCCTCGGACAGCTCGAGCAGCTTCGTGCGCAGGTATTCGCCGCGCGAGCGCACGCCTTCGAGGAAGCCCGGCGCCGTCAGCTGCGAGATCACCGAGTGGCCGACCGCGGTCATCAGCGGATTGCCGTTGTAGGTGCCACCCTGGTCGCCGGCTTCGAACACGGCGATTTCCGCCTTCGACAGCAACGCCGCGAGCGGCACGCCGCCGCCGATGCCCTTGCCGAGCGTCATGATGTCCGGCTCGATGCCCGATAGCTGATACGCGAACAGCGTGCCGGCGCGACCGCAGCCGCTTTGCACTTCATCGACGATCAGCAGAATGTTGTGCTTTTTCGTCAGCTCGCGAAGTTGCTGCATGAATTCGCGGGTTGCAGGGATCACGCCGCCTTCGCCCTGGATCGGCTCGAGCATCACCGCGACGGTTTTCGCGTTGATCAGCTTTTCCACCGACGCGATGTCGTTCAGGTCGGCCTTCGGGAAGCCCGGTACCTGCGGCGCGTAGATCGTGTCCCAGCCCGGCTTGCCGCTGGCCGACATCGTCGCGAGCGTGCGGCCGTGGAAGCTGTGGTCGAACGTGATGATCTCGAACGCGCCGTCCTTGAACTTCCTGCCCCACTTGCGCGCGAGCTTGATCGCGCCTTCGTTCGCCTCGGCGCCGCTGTTCGCGAAGAACACCTTGTCGAAGCAGCTGTGCTGCGTGAGCAGACCCGCGAGCTTCGCCATCGGCTCGTTGTAGAACGCCGGCGACGGGTTGATCAGCAGCCTGGCCTGGCTGTTCAGCGCTTCGATCATGCCGTCGTTGCAGTGGCCGAGGCTGTTGACCGCCCAGCCCTGAATGAAATCCAGGTAGCGCTTGCCGTTGTTGTCGTAAATCCACGAGCCTTTGCCGTGCGTGAAAACGATTTCGGGCCGGTTCGTGATGTACATCAGCGAATCGATTGGATACTCATTGAAATTCATGTCGGCAGGCTCCAGGGCAAAGGGTAAAAGCAGGGTGAAGAAACGGTGACGGTTTGGCCAATAAAAACGGCGGCCGGAAAAGCAGAAAAGCCACGGCATGCCGTGGCTTTCATGATTCGAACAGCTTGCGCCCAGGTTTGTGTGTGGCGCGAGTCCGTGACGAAGCCAGCGGCGTCCCTAGGGGAGCGGCGAGCGGCGACGTCGGAGTTCGGACTGGGTGCGGTTCATGCGCGAAAGAATACGATAAGAAAAGCACCGGTGTAAACCATGAATTTGCACTGGTGCTGCATCAGGGCGAATTTGCCGGCGTGCAATCAGACCGCGTTTGCGAGATCGGCCGCGCTCGTGAACGAGTCCGCATAGAACTCCTCTTCCGGCAACTGGTGATGCTGCGTGAAGTCGCGCAGCGCCGATTCGACCATCACCGGCGCGCCGCATGCGTACACCTGGTAGGCCGACAGATCGGGCAGATCCTCGATCACCGCGCGATGCACGAAGCCCGTGCGGCCCGTCCATGCGTCGCCCGCATCGGGCTCGGAGAGCACCGGCACGAAATTGAAGTTCGGAATCTCGCGCGCCCATTGCTCTGCGAGTTCGAGCAGATACAGGTCTTTCTTGCGGCGCGCGCCCCAGTAAAGCGTCATGGGGCGCGTGATGTTCTTGAACACCGCATGCTCGACGATCGCCTTCAGCGGCGCGAAGCCGGTGCCCGACGCGAGCAGCACGATCGGCTTGTCCGAGTCTTCGCGCAGGAAGAACGTGCCGAGCGGGGCTTCGAAGCGCAGGATGTCGCGCTCCTTCATCGTGTTGAACACGTGGTCGGTGAACGCACCTCCGGGCATATGGCGGATGTGCAGCTCGATCGGGCCTTCGACGTGCGGCGCATTCGCCATCGAATAGCTGCGGCGCTTGCCGTCCTTCAGGATGAATTCGAGGTACTGGCCGGCCAGATATTGCAGGCGCTCGTTGGCGGGCAGTTGCAGCTTCACGATGATCACGTCGTCGGCGCGGCGCTCGATCGCGTTCACGCGACACGGCAGCTTCTTGACCTGCACGTCGCCGACGCCGGCCACTTCGCGGATGTCGACTTCGAGATCGGAGCACGCGGTCGCGCAGCACAGGAGCGCCATGCCGCGGGTCTTTTCGTCGTTCGACAGCGCCGACGACGAGTGCGGGCGCTGTTCGACCTCGCCGCTGACGACGGTGCCCTTGCACGAACCGCACGCGCCGTTCTTGCAGCCGTACGGCAGGCCGATGCCTTGACGCAGCGCTGCGGAGAGCACCGGTTCGTCCTGTTCTACCTGAAACTGCCGGCCGCTTTGCCGGAGCGTGACGTTAAATGCCATAAAGTGTTCGGAATCGAAAAACTGAATCGAAATCGGACCCGCCGGATCAACCGCGCGGTACCTGTTGCATGTGACCGCTACAATGCGCCCACCATGAAAGCGACACGAAATTTCCGCCGGCCGCGCGTGCTGATCGTAGGATGCGGCGACGTCGGCATGCGCTGCGTGCCTCTGTTGCGGCCGCGCGCACATGTCTTCGCATTGACCAGCCATGCCGCGCGCTGCGACGAGTTGCGCGCCGCGGGCGTGACGCCGCTCGTCGGCGATCTCGACGCGCGCCGCAGCCTCAAACGGCTCGCGGGCCTCGCGCCGACGGTGCTGCATCTCGCGCCACCGCAGAGGTCCGGCGACGACGACCGGCGCACCCGCGCGCTGCTTGCGACGCTAGGTGCAGCGGGCCGCATTAACGCTAGCGCGGCGAGATCGTCGGTAGCGCCGATCGCGCGGCTGCGCCGTGCGCGCGCTTCAGGTCTGGACGCTGAAACACCCGCTATTGTACCCGACGGGGTGCGCCGGACCGGCGCTTCGCGGGCTCCGGTGCGCGTCGTTTACGCAAGCACGACGGGCGTCTACGGCGATTGCGGCGGCGCGTGGATCGACGAAACGCGCGCGACGCAGCCCGCGAATGCGCGCGCCAAACGTCGCGTGTCGGCCGAACGGCAGTTGCGGCGCGCGACCGCGCGCGGCAGCGTCGCCGTGAGCATCGCGCGGATTCCCGGTATCTATGCGGCCAACCGCCTGCCGCTCGCGCGGCTCGAAAGACGCACGCCGGCGCTCGTCGATGCCGACGACGTCTACACGAATCACATCCACGCCGACGACCTCGCCGCGATCCTCGTGCGTCTCGCCACGCATGGCCGGCCCGCGCGCGCGCTGCACGCGTCCGACGATTCGTCGCTGAAGATGGGCGAGTATTTCGACGCGGTTGCCGACGCCTTCGGGCTCGCGCGAGCGCCGCGCATCACGCGCGAGCAGGCCGAACAGCAGATCGATCCGATGCTGCTGTCGTTCATGCGCGAGTCGCGCCGCCTTGTGAACCGCCGTCTGAAGGAGGAATTGGGAGTACGTCTGCGCTATCCGAGCGTCGACGATTTCTTGCGCGAAGCGAAGGGGAATGGGAAGGGCAAGGGCGGCTAGGCCAGCAACAGAGACAAAAAATGCCGCCTCGCGGGGCCACCTGGCCCTGCAGAAATAGCACCTGCGTCGCATCGCATCAATGCCCCACGCAAAAAGAGCCGCGCGGTCCAACCAACGTCAGGTCAGCGTCGGTAGCACTTCCAGCAACAGGAAGCACAGCATGCCGCCGATCAATGCGCCGATCAGGTTCGGATGGTACTGGTGCCGCCGCCGCATGATGACCAGCAATCCGCCGACCAGCAGCAGCGCGAAGCAGATAAACGCGATCATCGCGCGCGAAAACGCCATCGTCCCGTCGATATTCATGGCGCCCCTCCTTGAAACCTTTGTAGTCGTTTGTTTAGACGAGTATAGGGCGACATGTAAGCAACGGCATGCTGCAACGCAGCGGCCTATGTGCGGTGCACCGCAATGTGCGCGGGCTTTCGCCGGTGCATCAAGGGCTTAGGTGGCGCTCACTGGGCGCTAGTCGTTTACCCGGCCCGTAGCGCCGCGAGGCCCGCTTCGTCGAGCCATTGCCATGCGCCGGGCGCGAGCGTCGCCGGCAGCGCGAGGCCGCCGATCCGCTCACGATGCAGCGCCTCGCAGCGATTGCCCGAGGCCGCGATCATCCGCTTGACCTGATGGTATTTGCCTTCGAGCACGGTGAGCGCGAGCGTGTGGGTGCCGCGCGTCTGTGCGTCGAGCGCGGCGCTCGGTTTGGTCTCGCCGTGCAGCAGGACGCCGTCGCGCAGCGCGGCGAGCTGCGCGTCATCGAGCGGATGGCGCGTGGTCGCGACGTAGAGCTTCGGCACCTTGCGTTTCGGCGACGTGAACTGATGCACGAACTTGCCGTCGTCGGAGAGCAGCAGCAGGCCCGTGGTGTCCTGATCGAGGCGGCCGACGCACTGCACGCCGCGCTCGGCGAACTGCGGCGGCAGCAGGCTGAACACGCTCAGATGATGCTGCGGATCGCGCGAGCATTCGTAGCCGACCGGCTTGTTCAGCAGCAGATACGCGTGCTCGTGATACGGCCATTCGACGCCGTCGACGCTAAAGCGCAACGCGCGGCTATCGACAGCGAAAACGGCGTCGGCATCGGTGCAGATGGCGCCGTCGATGCCGACGCGGCCGTCGCCGATCAGCGCGCGGCACTGGCGGCGCGAACCGAAACCTTGGGTAAAGAGGATGCTTTCGAGATTCATGGCGAGCGAAGAATAACACCGCAAGAACCGGAGCGCCCCGCAGGCCCCAAGCGCCGACGATGAACGCCTCACATCACATCCCGGGAGTGCATCGATGTCCGCCACCACGTCTTCGCCGTCTTCGCCGGCCGACGCGCAACGACTGCCCCGCGCCTTCCAGCGCCTTGCCTGGTCGAACCTGTGCGCGCAATCGGCCGAGCAGATCAGCCTCGCCGCCGCGCCGCTCGTCGCGGTGTTCGCGCTCGGCGCCAACGCGCGCGATACCGGTCTGCTGCAAACCGCGCAGACGCTGCCGTTCCTGTTGCTGTCGATGCCGCTCGGCGTCTGGGCCGACCGCCGCTCGCGCCGCGTGCTGATGACGCTCGCCGAGAGCGTGCGAGTCTGCGCGATGCTGTGCGTGCTGCTGCTGGTGCTCACGCATGCGCTGAACCTGCCGCTGCTCGCCGCGCTTGGCTTCGTCGCCGCGACGGGCACGGTTGCCTACAACGTCGCGGCGCCTTCGCTGGTGCCGTCGATCGTGCCGCGCGAAGCCTATGCAAGCGCGAACGGCCGGCTCGAACTGGCGCGCAGCGTCGCGTATTCGGCGGGTCCGGCGCTGGGCGGCGTGCTGGTCGGCTGGATCGGCGCGGGCTGGGCGTATGGCGCCGCGGCGGGATTGTCGGCGCTCGCCGTCGCGTTGCTCGCCGGATTGCGCGAGCCGCCGCGCGCGGCCGCGCCGCGGCGGCACTTCATGCTGGAGTTGCGCGACGGCACCCGCTTCGTGCTGCGTGATCCGCTGCTGCTGCCGATCCTGCTGACCGCCGTGTTCTTCAACCTCGGCTTCTTCATTCTGCAGGCGGTCTATGTGCCGTACGCGGTGCATCGGCTCGGGCTCGATGCATCGGCGGTCGGCGTGACGCTCGGCGCGTACGGCGTCGGCATGGTGTGCGGTGCGCTCGCGGCGCCCGCGGTCGCGCGGCGTGTCGCGTTCGGCCGTCTGCTGATCATCGGGCCGTCGTGCGGGCTGCTCGCGTCGCTCGTGATGGTCGCGACGCTCGTCGCGCCATCCTTCTGGCTCGCACTCGCGAGTTTCTTCCTGCTCGGCGCGGGACCGATCCTGTGGGTCGTCGCCTCGACCACGCTGCGTCAGGCGATCACGCCCGAACGGATGATCGGCCGCGTGTCCGCGCTGATCAGCACGGCCACCTATGGCGCGCGGCCGGTGGGCGCATTGCTGGGCGCCGCGCTCAGCGCGCGCTGGAGCATCGACGTGTGTCTGGTTGCGGCGGCGTTTGCGTTTCTGGTGCAGGCGCTGATCATCGTGATGTCACCGGTGGCGCGGCTGATGGACATTCCCGAGCGGAGCGCGGCGGCGTGTTGAGCGCGGCGCCAGGCGCGCGTTGAAAGCTTCCGGTCGCCCCGATGAAAATGCATTTTCCTCGGGGCGCAGCATATCGCGGATGTTGAACTCCTTGCCTGAAGGGCTTCGGTCGGTGAAAACCCTCAAATATGAAAATGAATTTTTTTCGGCGCGGGTTTCATGTAAATATGTTTTCATCGAGTCCACCTCGCAAAGCCGCGCCTGTCCGCTCGCATGATCCACCACCCGTCCGCTGTGTCGAACCCCGCCGAGCAGGCCATTGCCGCGCGCATCTCCGCCGCGATGCCGACGCTCACGCCGATCCACCAGCGCATGGGCGAGTACGTGCTGGCCAACCTGTTCCGCGCGGCGACGATGCGCATCGACGAACTCGCGAGTGTGGTTGGCGCGTCGGTGGCGAGCGCGAATCGCTTTGCGCGCGCGCTCGGCTTCGACGGTTACCCGCAGTTTCGCGAGGCGCTCGTGCGCGGCTTCGAGGCGACGCTCGCGCCGGTCGAACGGCTGCGCAGCGCGCAGGAAACGCTCGCGGCCGATGACGACCTGATCGACGCGTCGCTCGAGCAGGCCGCCGATAATCTGCACGCAACGCGTACATCGATCGATCGCGCGACCGCCGATGCCGCCGTCGACGCGATCATCGCCGCGCGCCGCGTATTCGTGATCGGCTTCGGCGCCAGCGCGTTGCTCGCGAGCCTGATGGAGCACGGCCTGCTGCCGTATCACGACAACGTGCATTCGCTTGCGCTGAGCGGCGGGCCGTCGCATGCGGCGCGGCATCTCGTGCGTTCGGGCGCGGGCGATCTCGTGATCGGTATCGCGTTTCCGCGCTATGTCGAAGACACGATCGAGCTTGCGCGCCGCGCGTCCGAGCGCGGTGCGCGCGTGCTCGCGCTCACCGACGGTCCACGCTCGCCGCTCGTGCGTTTCGCGGACCTGGCGCTGTATATCCGCACCGACCGGCGTCTCGCATCGAATGCCGATTCGGCCGTGCTCGCGGTCATCGAGGCGTTGTGCGACGCGGTCGCGTATCGCGCGCAACGCTCGGTCAAGGCGGCCGCCGAGGTCAGCGAGTTCGTGCTGCCGTGGCTGTTCGATCCGCAGTCCGGCGCGGCCGGCGCTGTGCAGGAACCGGCGCGCGCCGCGAGCAAAGCCGCGCGCGCAAAGGCCGACGGCAGCCAGACCAAAGGCATCAAAGCAACGGATACCGAAGCAAAAGCCACCCCGGCAGTCCGCACTCCCCGAACCAACCGCACTCCACGATCCAAACGATGAACTCCAACGCAGTCATTGCCATTCACGGCGGGGCAGGGACGATCCTGCGCACGTCGATGTCGGCCAGCGCCGAAGCCGAATATCACGCGGCGCTCAACGCGGTACTGAGCGCCGGCCAGCGCGTGCTCGCCGACGGCGGCAGCGCGCTCGACGCGGTCAGTGAAGCGGTGCGGCTGCTCGAAGACTGCGCGCTCTTCAATGCGGGTCACGGCGCGGTCTACACGGCGGCCGGCACGCACGAACTCGACGCCGCGATCATGGACGGCCGCACGCTCGACGCGGGCGCGATCTGTTGCGTGAAGCGCGTGCGCAATCCGGTTCTCGCCGCGCGCCGCGTGCTCGAGCGCAGCGACCACGTGCTGTTCACCGGCGAAGGCGCGGAAGCTTTCGCGGCCGCGCAGGGGCTCGAGTTCGTCGATAACAGCTACTTCGATACCGACGCGCGCTATCGCCAATGGCAACTGGCACGCGAGCAGCAGCGTCCGATGCTCGATCACGACGCAGCGACGCTCGCGTCCGCGTCGCCGAACAACGACGACCCGATGGCGCACGAGCCGATCGATCCGAACCGCAAGTTCGGCACCGTCGGCGCGGTTGCGCTCGACCGTCACGGGCATCTGGCCGCCGCGACCTCGACCGGTGGCGTGACCAACAAGCAGGTGGGCCGTGTCGGCGACACGCCGCTGATCGGCGCCGGCTGCTATGCGGACGACGCGACCTGCGCGGTGTCGACCACCGGCTCCGGCGAAATGTTCATGCGCATGGTCGCCGCCTACGACGTCGCTGCACAGATGGCCTATCGCCAGGTGTCGCTCGAACAAGCCGCGCACGACGTCGTGATGAACCGCTTGCCGAAGATCGACGGACGCGGCGGACTCGTCGCCGTCGACGTGCATGGCAACGTCACGCTGCCGTTCAATACCGAAGGCATGTACCGCGGCTTCGCGCGGTTGGGCGAAGCGCCGGTGACGGCGATCTATCGCTAGGCGCGGGCGCGTGTCGCCACACTGCTGAAGCTCCGTTAGCCGCGTTCGAATTCAAAGCAAAGGAATCACCGTGCCGACTTCCTCGCACACCGCCGGTCCGCTCATCGAAACCCTGCCGCCGCAGCGCGTGCTCGCGGTCGACGATCTGACGGTCGCGTTCCGCCGCGGCGACTCAACGTTCAACGCGGTGCGCAATCTGTCCTTTACGGTCGAGCGCGGCGAAACGCTCGCGATCGTCGGCGAATCGGGCTCGGGCAAGTCGGTCACGTCGCTGGCGCTGATGCGGCTGATCGAGCATGGCGGCGGGCGACTTGCCGGCGGCAGCATCGCGTTCCGGCGGCGCGACGGCAGCGTGCTCGATCTCGCGAAGACGTCTTCCGGCACGATGCGCACGGTGCGCGGCGCCGACATCGCGATGATCTTCCAGGAGCCGATGACCTCGCTCAATCCGGTCTTTACGGTCGGCGACCAGATCAGCGAGGCGATCGCGCTGCACCAGGGCAAGAGCCGCGAGGCCGCGCGCGCCGAAACCTTGCGTCTGCTCGAACTCGTGCGGATTCCGGAGGCGCGGCGCGTCGCCGCGCGTTATCCGCATCAACTGTCGGGCGGGATGCGCCAGCGCGTGATGATCGCGATGGCATTGTCGTGCAAACCCGCGCTGCTGATCGCCGACGAGCCGACCACCGCGCTCGACGTGACGATTCAGGCGCAGATTCTGCAACTGATCCGCGGCTTGCAGGACGAGATGAACATGGGCGTGATCTTCATCACGCACGACATGGGCGTGGTCGCCGAAGTGGCCGACCGCGTGCTCGTGATGTATCGCGGCGAGAAGGTCGAGGAGGGCGCATCCGATACGCTCTTCGCCGCGCCGTCGCATCTGTACACGAAGGCGCTGCTCGCGGCGGTGCCCCGGCTCGGCTCGATGCACGGCACCGATCAGCCCGCGCGCTTCCCGATCCTGAGCGTCGAGCAGGCCGGCGCGAACGGCGCCGATGCCGCGGTGCAGCCCGCCGCGGCCGTCGCCGAGGAGGCGCAGCCGCTGGTGCGCGACGACACGCCGCCGATTCTGCGCGTGCGCGATCTGGTCACGCGCTTTCCGGTGCGTAGCGGCCTGTTCGGCCGCATGACGGGCCGCGTGCACGCGGTCGAAAAAGTCAGCTTCGATCTGCGGCCCGGCGAGACGCTCGCGCTGGTCGGCGAATCGGGCTGCGGCAAGTCGACCACTGGCCGCTCGCTGCTGCGGCTCGTCGAAAGTCAGAGCGGCTCGATCGAATTCGCTGGCAAGGAAATCAGCTCGCTAAGTGGGCCCGCATTGCAGGCGCTGCGCCGCGATATCCAGTTTATTTTCCAGGACCCGTTCGCGTCGTTGAATCCGCGCTTGACCGTCGGCTTCTCGATCATGGAGCCGCTGCTCGTGCACGGCGTCGCGCAGGGTGCCGAAGCGCAGGCGCGCGTCGCGTGGCTGCTCGAGAAAGTCGGCTTGCCGGCCGAGGCCGCGCGCCGCTATCCGCATGAGTTTTCGGGCGGGCAGCGTCAGCGGATTGCGATTGCCCGCGCGCTCGCGCTGAATCCGAAAGTCGTGATCGCCGACGAATCGGTGTCCGCGCTCGACGTCTCGGTGCAGGCGCAGATCGTCAATCTGATGCTCGATCTGCAGCGCGAACTCGGCGTCGCCTATCTGTTCATATCGCACGACATGGCGGTGGTCGAGCGCGTCAGTCATCGCGTCGCGGTGATGTATCTCGGCCAGATCGTCGAGATCGGCCCGCGCCGCGCGGTGTTCGAGGCGCCGCAGCATCCGTACACGAAGAAGCTGATGAGCGCGGTGCCGGTCGCCGATCCCGCGCGCCGTCACGCGAAACGCCTGCTCGCCGCCGACGATATTCCGAGCCCGATCCGCGCGCTGCACGACGAGCCGGTGGTCGCGCCGCTCGTGGCGGTGGGACCGGATCACTTCGTCGCGCAGCATCGCGTCGGCGGCGCTTATTGAGCGAAGCGCCGCCTCGCGTTGAAGCAGAAAGACCCGAAGCAAAGCCGCAGCACCGGCAACCGCAGCACAAAGCCACTGAAGCGCAAGCCAACCATAAAGACCGTGTCACACCCTTAACTCGCAGCCTGGAGCAATCTCATGAACCTGCTGTTCCCGTCCTCTCCGTTTCGTTTGCGCGCGCTCGTCAGCGGCGGCGCGGTGGTGTTCGCGATGCTCGCGGGCAATCTGGCGCACGCCGAAACCACGGCCGTGATGGCCGTCGCGTCGACCTTCACGTCGCTCGATCCGTACGACGCGAACGACACGCTGTCGCAGGCGGTCGCGAAATCGTTCTACCAGGGGCTGTTCGGCTTCGACAAGGACATGAAGCTCGTCAACGTGCTGGCCGACAGCTATGAAGCGAGCCCCGACGCGCGCGTCTATACGATCAAGCTGCGCCATGGCGTGAAGTTCCAGGACGGCACCGACTTCAATGCGGCCGCCGTGAAGGCGAACTTCGACCGCGTGACCGATCCGGCCAACAAGCTGAAGCGCTACAACATGTTCAGCCGCATCGAGAAGACCGAAGTGGTCGATCCGTACACGGTGCGCGTCACGCTGAAGGCGCCGTTCTCGGCGTTCATCAATGTGCTCGCGCATCCGTCGGCGGTGATGATTTCGCCGGACGCGCTGAAGAAGTACGGCAAGGACATCGCGTTTCATCCGGTCGGCACGGGTCCGTTCGAACTCGTCAAGTGGGACCCGGCCGGCGACCTGACCGTGAAGAAGTTCGGCGGCTACTGGAAGAAGGGCTATCCGAAGATCGACGCGATCGACTGGAAGCCGGTCGTCGACAACAACACGCGCGCCGCGCTGATGCGCACCGGCGAAGCGGACTTCGCGTTCCAGGTGCCGTTCGAGCAGGCCGCGCAACTGCAGTCGAGCCCGAAGGTCGATCTAATCGCGGCGCCGTCGATCATCGAGCGCTACATCAGCATGAACATGAACCAGAAGCCGTTCGACAACCCGAAGGTACGTGAAGCGCTGAACTACGCGGTCAACAAGGAAGCGCTGACGAAGGTCGCGTTCGCCGGTTACGCGACGCCGGCCGACGGCGTGGTGCCGGAGGGCGTCGACTATGCTGTCAAGCTCGGGCCGTGGCCGTACGATCCGGCGAAGGCGCGCGCACTGCTGAAGGAAGCGGGCTATCCGAACGGTTTCGAAACGACGCTGTGGTCCGCGTATAACTACTCGACCGCGCAGAAGGTGATCCAGTTCGTGCAGCAGCAGCTCGCGCAGGTCGGCATCAAGGCGAGCGTCGAGGCGCTCGAAGCGGGGCAGCGCGTCGCCAGGGTCGAAAGCGCGCAGGACCCGGCGACCGCGCCGGTGCGCATGTACTACGCGGGCTGGTCGTCGTCGACCGGCGAGGCGGACTGGGCGATCAGCCCGCTGCTCGCGGGCTACTCGATGCCGCCGAAGATGGTCAACACGTCGTACTACAAGAGCGACGCGGTCGACAACGATCTGAAGCAGGCGCTCGAAACCACCGACCGCACGCAGAAGGCCGCGCTCTACACCGACGCGCAGAAGCGCATCTGGGCCGACGCGCCGTGGATCTTCCTCGTCAAGGAGAAGGTCGTGTATGCGCGCAGCAAGCGTCTGTCGGGCGCTTACGTCGCGCCGGACGGCTCGTTCAACTTCGACGAGATCGCGATCAAGTGATGAGCTGACGAGGCGGCACACGTTTCGTCGTGGCCCGCCTCGTTTCACACATTCGCCGCTCATTTGCCGGACTGGTTTCATGCTGAACTTCCTCGTCAAACGTCTGCTAGGCCTGCTGCCGACGCTTTTCATCGTCGCCGTGCTGGTGTTCCTGTTCGTGCACCTGCTGCCGGGCGACCCGGCGCGGCTCGCCGCCGGTCCCGAAGCGGACGAGGCGACCGTCGCGCTGGTGCGCGCCGACCTCGGGCTCGACAAGCCGATGCCGCAGCAGTTCGTCCGTTTCTTCTGGCGCATGGCGCACGGCGACTTCGGTATTTCGACGCGCAGCAAGCGGCCGGTGAGCCAGGAGATCGCGGAGCGCTTTTTCCCGACGCTGTGGCTGACGATCGCGAGCATGGTGTGGGCGGTCGTGATCGGCATGGCGATCGGCATCGCCTCGGCGGTGTGGCGCAACCGCTGGCCGGATCGGCTGGGCATGACGCTCGCGGTGTCGGGCATTTCGTTTCCCGCGTTCGCGCTCGGCATGCTGCTGATGGAGATTTTTTCGGTGCAGCTCGGCTGGCTGCCGATCGTCGGCGACGGTTCGTGGCGCAGCTACGTGCTGCCGTCGCTGACGCTCGGCGCGGCGGTCGCGGCCGTGATGGCGCGCTTCACCCGCGCCTCGTTCGTCGAGGTGCTGCACGAGGACTTCGTGCGCACCGCGCGCGCGAAGGGCGTGCCCGAGCGGCTCGTGATCATCAAGCACTGCCTGCGCAACGCGCTGATTCCCGTCGTCACGATGATGGGTCTGCAGTTCGGCTTTCTGCTAGGCGGCTCGATCGTCGTCGAAGTGGTGTTCAACTGGCCGGGCTTGGGGCGCTTGCTCGTCGATGCGGTGTCGATGCGCGACTATCCGATCATCCAGGCCGAGGTGCTGTTGTTCTCGCTCGAATTCATCATCATCAATCTGATCGTCGACGTGATGTACGCGGTGATCAACCCGACCATCCGTTTTAAGTGAGGCCCGCATGAGCACCACTGCCACCGGGCCGAACGCGGCCAATCCCGCGGTCGCCGAACGCGCGATCCGCACGCCGTGGAGCGAGTTCTGGCGCAAGTTCCGTAAGCAGCATGTCGCGCTGGCCGCCGGCGTGTTCGTGCTGCTCTTGATCGTGATCGCGATCATCGCGCCGCATATCGTGCCGTACGACCCCGAGAACTTCTTCGACTACGACGCGCTGAACGCGGGGCCGTCGGCCGCGCACTGGTTCGGCGTCGATTCGCTGGGCCGCGATATTTTCAGCCGCATCCTCGTCGGTTCACGCATTTCGCTCGAAGCGGGCTTTCTGTCCGTTGCGATCGGCGCGGTGATCGGCACGTTCTTCGGTCTGCTTGCCGGTTACTACGAGGGCTGGTGGGATCGCATCACGATGCGCGTGGCCGACGTGCTGTTCGCGTTTCCCGGCATTCTGCTCGCGATCGGCGTGGTCGCGATTCTCGGCAACGGCATGATCAACGTGATCTGCGCGGTCGCGATCTTCAGCATTCCGGCGTTCGCGCGGCTCGTGCGCGGCAATACGCTGATGCTCAAGCAGCTCACCTATATCGAAGCGGCGCGCAGCATCGGCGCGTCGGACTGGACCATCATCGTGCGGCATATTCTGCCGGGCACGATTTCATCGGTCGTCGTGTATCTGACGATGCGTATCGGCACCTCGATCATCACGGCGGCGAGCCTGTCATTTCTCGGCCTGGGCGCGCAGCCGCCGACGCCGGAGTGGGGCGCGATGCTCAACGAAGCGCGCGCCGACATGGTGACCGCGCCACATATCGCGCTGTTTCCGAGCCTCGCTATTTTCCTGACCGTGCTCGCGTTCAATCTGCTCGGCGACGGTCTGCGCGATGCGCTCGATCCGAAGCTGGATCGGCCATGAGCATGAGCAACGATCATTCGGATGAGCGCGCACCGCATATCGGCGGGTTGCCGGCCGGCGCGCTCGGCACGATCGCCGACGTTGACGGCGTCAGCGTCGGTCATTGCACGCTGGCCGAAGGCGCGTTGCAAACCGGCGTGACCGTGATCCGGCCGCATCGCGGCGATCCGTTCGTCGACAAGGTGCCGGCCGCCGCGTCGGTGATCAACGGCTTCGGCAAGAGCGTCGGGCTCGTGCAGCTCGACGAGCTCGGCACGCTGGAGACGCCGATCGCGCTGACCAATACGTTCGGCGTCGGTACGGTCGCGCAGGCGCAGATCCGCGCGGCGATTCGCGCGAATCCGCGCATCGGCCGCGAATGGTCGACGGTCAATCCGCTCGTGTTCGAATGCAACGACGGCTACCTGAACGATATTCAGGCGCTCGCCGTGACCGAACAGCATTTCAACGAAGCGTTCGATGCAGCAAGTACCAATGTCGCGCGCGGTGCGCTCGGCGCCGGGCGCGGCATGTCGTGCTTCGATCTGAAGGGCGGCATCGGCACTGCGTCGCGCGTAGTCAGCGCGGCGGGCCGTGACTACACCGTCGGTGCGCTCGTGCTGGCCAACTTCGGCCGTCTGCCGATGTTGACGATCTTCGGCACGCCGCTCGGCCGCGTGCTGGCCGAACGCGCGGCTGCCGCTGATGCAAGCTCCGGCAAACCCGAGCAAGGCTCGATCATCATGATCGTCGCAACCGATGCACCGCTCGACGCGCGCCAGTTGAAACGCCTGTCGTTGCGCGCGGCGGCGGGTCTCGCGCGCACCGGCTCGGTGTACGGTCACGGCAGCGGCGATATCGCGTTGGCGTTTTCGACCGCATACACGGTGCCGCACGGCGCGGACTTCGTCGCGCTGCCGCCGCTCGTCGCCGATCATTGCCTCGACCCGCTGTTTCGCGCCTGCGCCGACAGCGTCGAACAGGCGATCGTCGATGCGTTGTGGAGCGCCGAGTCCGTCATCGGTCGCGATGGCCATCGGCGCCTGTCGCTGCGCGACAGCGTCCCCGACCTTGCCCAACTTCTGAGGAATTCCGCGCGATGAAAGTCCTGATCTCCACCGACATCGAAGGCATCGCCGGTGTGTTCCATGCCGAGCAGACGCGCGCGGGCAACGGCGAATACGAAGCCGCGCGACGCTGGATGACGCTCGAAGCCAATGCCGCCATCGAAGGCGCGTTCGCGGGCGGCGCGACTGACGTATGGGTCAACGATTCGCACGGCGGCTTTCGCAACCTGCTGCCCGATCTGCTCGATCCGCGCGCGCAGGTCGTGCTCGGCAAGCCGCGCACGCTCGGCATGATGGCCGGGCTCGAATACGGCGCGGCACTGGTCTTCATGATCGGCTATCACGCGAAGGCGCAAACGCGCGGCATCCTCGCGCACACGATCAACAGCTTCGCGTTCGCGCGCGTCGCGTTCAATGGCGTGGAGCTTGGCGAAGCGGGGCTGTACGGCGCGCTCGCTGAAGAATATGGCGCACGTGTCGCGCTTTTATCGGGTGACGACGTGTTCGCCGAGGAAACCGCGCCGCGTTTTCCCGGTGCGCGTTTCGTCGTGACGAAAACTGCGACCGGCCAGGCAAGCGGCGTCACGCAGTCGCCCGCGAGCGTGCGCGAGGCGCTGCAAGCCGCCGCGCGCGACGTGGTCCGTCAGCATATCGAAGCGGGCCGCGCGCCTGCCGCGACGCGCGCGGAGCCGCGAGCAATTGACTGCGAACTGCGCGTGCAAACGAGCGGGCTCGCCGATCTGTTCTGCCAATGGCCGACGCTCACGCGGGTCGATGGCGTGACGTTGCGTTTCAGTGCGGCGTCGGCCGAGCATGCGGTGCGGATGCTGAACTGTCTGTCGGCGATGTCGTTCATGCTGCGCTGAGCCGCCGCTCGCCGAGCCGCTGACAGCTTATCGCGGTGACCTACTGCTGCTGCCGGCTCAACTCGCGCGCCGCGTGATCGATCGCGTCGGCCACGGCCCTGGCGTGGGACACCGGCGCAAGATGGCTCGACGAAACAGGCACCACTTTCGCGCCGATGCGCGCGGCGATCGTCTTCTGCAGTTCGGGCGACACCGCGTGGTCTTTAGTCGTCAGCACGTACCACGATGGTTTGTCTTTCCAGCCGATCTGATCGACCGGTTCGTCGAATGCGCTCGCGGCGATCGGCACCTGCGCGGCGGCGAGCACGCGGGTGACGGTCTCGGGCACGTCGGCGGCGAGGTCGGCGTGATAGCGCGCGCGGTCGATCCACAAGAATCCGTTCGCGTCCTTGCTGATGCTCTGGCCGGCCGGCCTTCATCACGTCCATCGCTGATTCGTTCAACTGCGGCGCGAGCGCGGCGACATACACGAGCCCGGCAACGTTCGGCGCATTGCCGGCGACCTCGGTGATCACCACGCCGCCCCACGAATGCCCGACCAGCAGCACCGGGCCGTTCTCGCGATCGAGCACGCGGCGGGTCGCGGCAACGTCGTCGGCGAGCGACGTCAGCGGGTTCTGCACCGAGCTCACGTGATAGCCCTTTTGCTGCAGCTTCGCGACCACGCCGTTCCAGCTCGATCCGTCGACGAACGCGCCATGCACGAGCACGATGTTGCGCACCGGGCCGCCGAGGGCGGCGGCAGGCTGCGCGCTGGCGGAAGCGGGGCCGGCCGCCGTCTGGGCAAGCACGGACGTACCGACGCCCGCGAAACAGAGGCACAACACAGCGGCGCAAAGCAAACGTTTGGGCAACATGTCGAAGCTCCGCAGCTTGAAAAGTGGACTCCGGCAACATACTCGCGTGCCATCCCCGTGACAATCACAATCCAAGCGCTTAAGTGCGGCGCACAACGAAGGCGGGCGGCTCCGAACGTCAGAGGAATATCGGTCGGGTAAAATTGTCGGTTTTGCCGGACCGGAACGTGCTTTCTGGCCGTGCAACGGGCCACAGCGCTGCCTTCGACGGCGTTCTACACGCAGCGGCCACACGCGGCGATCTCCACACAACAGGGCGTAATGAATAGTGCAAAGCAGCAAGAGGGCCTGAAGCGCGGGCTCAAGAATCGTCACATCCAGTTGATCGCGCTGGGTGGCGCGATCGGCACAGGCCTCTTTCTCGGCTCCGCCAGCGTGCTGCAGGCCGCGGGTCCGTCGATGATCCTCGGCTACGCGATCGGCGGCATCATCGCGTTCATGATCATGCGCCAGCTCGGCGAGATGGTCGCCCAGGAGCCGGTCGCCGGCTCGTTCAGCCACTTCGCATACAAGTACTGGGGCGATTTCCCGGGCTTCCTGTCGGGCTGGAACTACTGGGTGCTCTATGTGCTCGTCAGCATGGCCGAGCTGACCGCGGTCGGCACGTACGTGCATTTCTGGTGGCCGGGCGTGCCGACATGGCTGTCGGCGCTGGTGTGCTTCGCGATCATCAACGCTATCAATCTCGCCAACGTAAAGGCCTACGGCGAAACCGAGTTCTGGTTCGCGATCATCAAGGTCGCGGCGGTGATCGGCATGATCGTATTCGGCGGCTATCTGCTGATCAGCGGTCACGGCGGCCCGCAGGCGACGGTCGCGAACCTGTGGAGCCACGGCGGCTTTTTCCCGCACGGCTTTCACGGCCTGTTCATGATGCTGGCGGTGATCATGTTCTCGTTCGGCGGCCTGGAGTTAATTGGCATTACGGCGGCCGAGGCCGCCGAGCCGCAGAAAAGCATCCCGAAGGCCGTGAACCAGGTGATCCTGCGGATCCTGATTTTCTATATCTGCTCGCTCGCGGTGCTGCTGTCGCTGTATCCGTGGAACGAGGTGGCGGCGGGCGGCAGCCCGTTCGTGATGATCTTCTCGCAGATGGGCTCGTCGCTGACCGCCAACGTGCTGAACGTGGTCGTGCTGACCGCGGCGCTGTCGGTGTACAACAGCGGCGTCTACGCGAATAGCCGCATGCTGTACGGTCTCGCCGAACAGGGCAACGCGCCGCGCGCGCTGCTGAAGGTCGACCGGCGCGGCGTGCCGTATCTGGCGATCGGTCTGTCCGCGCTCGCGACGTTCGCATGCGTGATCATCAACTACGTGATCCCGGCCGAAGCGCTCGGTCTGCTGATGTCGCTGGTAGTCGCGGCGCTGGTGCTGAACTGGGCGCTGATCAGCCTCACGCATCTGAAGTCGCGCAAGGCGATGGTGGCCGCGGGCGAGACGCTGGTGTTCCGCTCGTTCTGGTTTCCACTGAGCAACTGGATCTGCCTCGCGTTCATGGCGCTGATCCTCGTGATTCTGGCGCTGACGCCGGGCTTGTCGGTCTCGGTGTGGCTGGTGCCGGCATGGCTCGTGCTAATGTGGGGCGGCTACGTGATCAAGCGGCGTCGCGAGGTGGCGCGCGCTGGCGCCGGGGTTGCGAGCTGATCTTCACGCGCCGAAGTTCCCCGCATAGGTCGCTCCCGTGTGGGCGAGCGCACAGATCGTTTTTTGCGAACCGGTAATCTCTGTCCGGTCGTCCGGCACCAAGCCGGCGCGGAGAGACACGATGTTCAACGCAGCTGCCGTACGGACCAGGTCGAACTTCGGCGCGGGCGCCGCGCTCCTTCTGCTGATTGCGGTAGCCTGCCTCGCGCTGCGCATCCTGCACGTCGTCGCGAAGTTTCGTGGCGACGTCCCCGACGCCTTCGGCGATTTCAATTTCTATCTGTACGCGTTCCACGTCGTATTGCATGACCCGGCGCGCCTGTACGACCACGACGCACTGATCGCGTTTTTGCAGGGCATCGGCGCGCGCTCGACCGGCGACGACATCTTCTACGCCTACCCGCCGCAGTTCTCGCTAGCGTTTGCGCCGCTCGCGCTGCTGACGCCGCTCGCCGCGAAAATCGTCTGGGTGAGTGCGTCGATCGTGTTGTTCGCGCTGGCTTTGTATCTCGTCGTCACGATGGCGTACCGCGGCACCGAGCGCAGTGTGAAGCTGCTGCTGGTGGCGGTCGCGCTGCTGAGCTTTCCGCTCGTCGAAGATACCTACGACGGCCAGTCGAACGAACTGCTGTTCTTCCTGCTGATTGCGACCTTCGCGCTGATCGAGCGTGGCAAAGGCTATGCCGCGGGACTCTTTCTCGGCTTCGCGATCGCGATCAAGCTCACGCCTCTCGCCGTCGCCGGTCTGCTGTTGCTGCGCCGCGAATGGCGCACGTTCGTCATGGCGTGCGTGGTTGCGATTGCCTTCACGCTGATTACCGGAGCGCGGCTCGGCTTCGACGTTCTGTGGCACTACTTCGTGTCGGACATGCCGCGCCTGAACGGCATGGCAATGGCGATGAGCGGAGGCGGCGCGCCGATGAACAACGCCGTGCGGGGCGCATTGCAGACGCTATCGGCGACGCTCGGCATGCCGGTGTCCGGTACGTTGCTGTCGATTGTGTCGCACGGGTTGGTGCTGGCAGCTTGCCTGTTGTCGGCATGTCTTGTGTTTCGCCGCCATCGGGACAGCCGCATCGACTACGCGCTCGCCTCGATGACGATGCTCGTGGCTTACCCGATCCTCGAGCCGATCCACATGATGCTCGCGTCGATCCCGTTGCTGATTCTGCTGGGCACCGCATTCGAAGCGCGCGACGGGCAACTGTCGGCACTCGGTCCGAGACTGGAGATGTTGCTGGCCGCGGTCGTCGTGGTCTTGCTGTTCTTTGCGGCGCGGTTTGTGTCGTACACGGTCGCGGCGCTCGTCATTTACGGACTCTGTGTTGCAAGGTACTTTCCACCGTCAGAAGTGGGATCGCGAGAGCGGGCTTACCAGCCTGGATGAACGATCCCGGTGTGGCGCGGCTCCTCATAAGGGCTTCGCATGAAGATGCAATGGGTATCAGAGAATTGCTCGCGGAGCAGGATGCAAAGTTCGTGAGCCTGCGGGCGCGGAGCCTCCATGTTCTTGCGGGGGCTTTTCTGTTTCTTCGGAAGGCGGACATTTTGGGCGGTCGCCCATGTACGGACTGCCTGTCGCACGGTAATTATCTGACTGCTGCCAACTCCGGCAGCGACTTCAGATAGACCAACGACACACCTATGTCCCTGTCCGTATTTGAGATGCACTCCGTGGAGCTGTTCTGCCAGCGGCCACTGCGTGCCTGTTATGTCATTTGTGACGAGTGGCACTATAAAGCGTGCCTTGGCAAGGCAGCAGACCGTCAGAAGGCCAGGGCGGAGACCCGGGAATTTCTCGAGATTGCCGCACTGAATCACGGGAAGTGGGAGGAGGACCGGAAGCTGGTCAGGCGTATCCAGAAGACTGGCTGGCTGTTTTTCCATAGCGCGCGGTACCGTAACCCCGACACCGATGGATGGTGGGTCATCGTTGCTCTTCTCGAAGAGGTTCGCCGGGGCAAACTGCTTGCCATTAGAGGTCCGCGTAATGGCCTGTTTCCGTCACCTTACCGCAGCACGCCGCTAAGGAATCCTGTAGCGAGGACCGGCAGTCATCCGGACGGCGAACCCACTCTGTCCGTCGAGTATGATCCGGCCACCTGGCAAGCCCAGTTAGCCGCTGCGCGCGCAGCCAGGGCGACACCGCCACACATCGAGATACCGCAGGCACTGACCAAGGCGCAGCGGTGGCAGACGCGCAAGGCGCTGATTGCGACGGGCAATGCGGCCATGTCCGGGCGCGTGCGGGCGGCGGCTGAACGGCTCGCACGCAACAATGTCGCGGCGGAGAAGGCCAGACTCTCCTATCATGTCTACGAGCCGTCCGGGCCGGTGCCCGAAGGGTGGGCGAACCGCAGCGGGGATAGGGGATTTCTGGATCAATATCGACTTGATCCGCTTGATCTGAAAATAGAAGGTTCAAATTTCCGGGCGCAGCTATATGAACCCGATCCTGATGTCTTCGGCGGAGAGATGAAGCCCACACTCGCGTTCAAGGGAACCGAAATGACGAGCCTGAGCGACTGGTCGAACAACTTTAACCAGAGCGTGGATTGGAAATCGCCTTACTATGAGCGTGCCGTAGATATTGGATGGAAGATGCGCCGCACGCAGGCGCCAATTGATATTGCCGGACACTCGCTAGGTGGCGGTCTGTGCTCTGCCGCTTCTTTGGCCAGCGGCAAGGACTGCTGGAGCTTCAACGCCGCCGGTCTGCACCCGAAGACGGTCGAACACTACGGCGGCCAGGCCACGCCATCGAACATCAATGCCTACCATGTGAACGGCGACATTCTGACCGTCGCACAGACGTGGACGCCCCTGCCCGGTGCAGCCGGTACTCCCTATCTCCTTCCCGGCAGCGGCTCGCCCGTGTCGCGGCACTTCATCACGCAGGCAATTGACGGCATCGAGCAGCAGAAGGCGGAGGACATCACCGTACTTGAAACACTGTCATAGCGAGGCTGAAAGCGATGAAAACACTCAGCCGAATCCTTATCGTGCCGGTGCTGTTACTGGCGCTATCTCCTGTGGTTCATGCAATGAAAAAATTTCCCGCCACTGATTTTTTTAGCGGCCCGCAACTCGAACTGGCGCAGGCCATCGAACGCGGCGACATGGAGCAGGTCCGGCGACTGGCACCAACGACCGATCTGAACACGCCGGGACGCAAGAACATGACGATGCTGTTTTTTGCGTTTCAGGAAGCATTGCAGCGCGACCCGCATCGGCTTGCGGTTGCGTCGGAGGTGGTGAGGGCCGGGGCCGATCCTTTGCAGACCGTACCGGATTTTGGTAGTCCCCTCGGAGTGGTGCTCAACAGCTCGCACCCGGAATTCCTGAGCGCGATGCTGGACGGCGGGGTTGACCCCAACACCATGATCGAGGGCCGCAGACCCATCATTTTCTTTGTTGCAAGAGAGTCGACATCCGACTCACTCAAGCTGCTGGTCGAGCGCGGCGCGGATGTGAACCGACGCGATTCGTTGCGCAATTCAGTGCTGTATGAAGCGCTGGCAAATCGCGCACTGGATCAGATTGACTACCTGCTGGATCATGGGGCAAAGCCCAACACCTACAACATTAACGGCGAGTCATTCCCATTAGGGATCTGGGACGACCTTAATACCTTCGCGCCTGATTCACCGGCCTACAGGAAGCTGGTCCGAATTCGGGACCGCATCATCAGCATGGGCGTGAAATGGCCTCCCGAGACTCCGGAACAGATCAACGCACATTGGGGAGCCAATCCTCCGCGCCGGCTCGATGACAGCAAGCTTCCGCTGCCTTGAGGCAGAAACGGAAAGGGCTATTTCAGTTCTTCATGCAGGATCGTGCGCGCCATCGCCCGGACGCGGTGGCCGGTGATCTTCCGTGCGCGCATCGTAGCCAAGCCGCCGAAGCGCGGCATTGATAGCCGCTTCACTCATCGGGTGCTTGATATCGCGTGCGCTGGGGAACCCGTAGCTTTCCGGCAAAACGGTACTTGAAAATGCATCGCTTGTTGCTCGTTGGCGTGACGAGCAGCAGCCCGCCGCCGTACAGCTTCTGCAGTTTTTCACCCGGCTTCGTGTTACGGATCGTGGCAACGCGCCAAACGGCCCCTGATGGGGGTTGTAATCGCTGGTGAAACCTTGGAGACCACAGCAAACAAAAACCCCGCTCAGCGCTGGCTGTCGGGGCTTCGTGGGAACCGTTGAAACCGGTTGAAGAGTGTTTGTTTGGTGCCCAGGGCCGGAATCGAACCGGCACGCCTTGCGGCGGGGGATTTTGAGTCCCCTGCGTCTACCAATTTCACCACCTGGGCAGATACTGCGGCGCGCTTCAGAAGTTCAGCGCGCGAGGAAGACGCAGATTATGGCCGAAAATCGGTCGACGGGCAAGCCGATTACCTTCACCCGCCGCAGCGCGTGCGCGGCGAGCAGTGCTCAAACCGTGCGCGAGAACCGTGTGAGCGTCTGCTCGCCGAGATAGCGGTCGAATATCATCGCGAGATTGCGCACGAGCATGCGGCCGGCCATCCGCACTTCGAGCTTGCGCGCGCCGAGCGAGATCAGCCCGTCGTCCTCGAATGCACGCAAGCGCGCGAGTTCCGGCGCGAACGTGTCGGCGAAGCGGATGCCGTACGCCGCCTCGAATTCGTCGAAACGCAGTTCGAGGTTGCACATCAGCTGCGTGATCACGTCGCGCCGCAGACGGTCGTCGGCGGAAAGGCGGATGCCGCGCGCGATCGCGAGCCGGCCCGCATCGATCGCGTCGGTGTAGGCGGGCAGCTCTCGCGCGTTCTGCGCGTACACGTCGCCGACCTTGCCGATCGACGAGGCGCCGAAGCCGATCAGATCGCACTCGGCCCGCGTGCTATAGCCCTGGAAATTGCGATGCAGCGTGCGCTGCGCCTGCGCGCGCGCGAGATCGTCGGTGGGCAGCGCGAAGTGATCCATGCCGATGTACACATAACCCGCCTCCGTCAGCCGTTCGACCACTCGTTGCAGCAGCGCGAGCCGCTCCTCGCTCGACGGCAGCGTCGCGGCATCCATTTGCCGCTGCATCTTGAAGAGCTGCGGCATGTGCGCATACGCGAACACCGACAGCCGGTCCGGCGCGAGTTCGAGCATCGTGTCGAGCGTGCGGCTGAAGCTCGCGACCGTTTGATGCGGCAGGCCGTAAATCAGATCGACGCCGATCGAATGAAAACCGTGTGCGCGCGCCGCTTGCATCACCGATGCGGTCATCTCGAACGGCTGGATGCGATTGATCGCCTGTTGCACGCGCGGATCGAAGTCCTGCACGCCGAGGCTCAGCCGGTTGAAGCCGAGATGGCGCAGCAGCGCGATCGTGTCGGGCGACGCCTCGCGCGGATCGACCTCGATCGAATATTCGGCTTGATCGTCGGGCAGCAGATTGAAGTGCTCGCGCGTTGCGGCCATCAACTCGCTCATCTCATGATGCGACAAAAACGTCGGCGTGCCGCCGCCCCAATGCAGTTGCGACACGGGCCGCTGCGTATCGAAACACGCTGCCTGCAAGCCTATTTCGCGTTTGAGCCGCTCGAGGTACGGCCGCGCATGCGCGCGATTTTTCGTCACGACCTTGTTGCAGCCGCAGTAGAAGCACACGGTGTCGCAAAACGGAATATGGAAGTACAGCGACAGATCGGTCGACGCGGCGCCCGGGTCGGCGGCGGCGCGGCGGTAGTCGGCGGTGTCGAACGATTCGCGGAACTGCGGCGCGGTCGGATAGGACGTATACCGGGGACCATTCGCGCTGTAGCGCGCGAGCAGGTCGGGGCGGAACAGGGTGTCGGCTAGGGACATGAGCGGTATCGGACGGTGGGCGGCGCTCGCGGCGTATCGCGTGTGCATGGCCATTCGGTAGTTTTCAGTTTAAGTGCGCGTCTGCGGGCTCCGTTCGTGTAAAAAGGTCGCACAGACTGGCAGTGGCACAATGCGGGTCTGGCAACGCGTTGCCAAGGTTTGAGTTCAGGAAAGATGACGTGGATCAAAGGTTGAACAGCGCACGAGTGGACGATCACGCGTGCCGTCCCGATTGCGGCGCGTGCTGTATCGCGCCGTCGATTTCGAGTCCGATTCCGGGCATGCCCAACGGCAAGCCTGCGGGCGTTCGCTGCGTGCAACTCGGTGACGATCTGCGCTGCGCGATCTTCGGCCGGCCGGAGCGGCCCGCATGCTGCTCGGGTCTGCAACCGCAACAAGAGATGTGCGGCGCGAATCGCGGTGAAGCGCTCGCGTGGCTCACGCAACTCGAGGCGCAAACACAACCGGCATCGCATCCATGATGCGCGGCATGCGATAAGCGCCATCACTCACCTCACAGCCAACGCAAGCCGATGTCCGCAAGGGCTTCCACAGGAGATTTCGCATGACCCGACCCGCAGCGCCGGCCCGGCGCCGCTTTCTGCGCGCCGCGCTGACCGGCTGCAGCGTGCTTGGCATCACTGTGTCGCTCGCGGCGTGCGCGAGCCCGACTTTTCCGTTCATGCCGTCGCAATACACGTTCTCGCAGAAGCAGGTGCAGGAGGCCGTGCAGCGCAAATTCCCGTATCAGCGCACGGTGTCGCAGGTGTTCGACGTCGCGCTGAGCAATCCGGTGGTGGGCATGCTGCCCGATGCGAACCGCGTGCAGGTGAAGCTCGACGCGCGTTTCGCGAGCCCGTTCCTGCAAGAGCCGGTCGATGGCGTGTTCACTTTGTCGAGCGAACTTGCCTACGACGCGGCGAGCCGTTCGGTGATCCTCAAGTCGCCAAGTGTCGATAACGTCAGCGTGAGCGGCCAGGCGCAGATGTACACGCAGCAGATCAACGCGGCCGCGGCGCTGCTCGCGACCCAATTGCTGACCAACTATCCGATCTACACGTTCAAGCCCGAGCAACTGCAATTTGCCGGCGTCCATTACGAACCCGGTACAATCACCATCCTTTCAAACGGCATACGCGTGCAGATCGTCGAAAGATGACGTGCACGTGCGGCCACGAGGGCCGCGCATGCCAGTCATGACCGTGCAGGCCCATTTCGTTGCGACAACCAACTGCGATAAGGGGCACGGATGGACTGGCTACTGGCTTGCAAAGCGCTGATTCTCGGCGTGGTCGAGGGTTTGACGGAGTTCCTGCCGGTGTCGAGCACCGGGCATCTGATCGTCGTCGGCAGTCTGATCGATTTTTCCGACGAGCACGCGAAGACCTTCGATGTCGTGATCCAGCTCGGCGCGATTCTCGCCGTGTGCTGGGAGTTTCGCCGCCGCATCGGCAACGTGATCGTGGGTCTGCCGAACCGGCCGGAAGCGCGCCGCTTCGCGCTGAACGTGACCATCGCGACGATTCCGGCGATCGTGCTGGGCCTGCTGTTCGAAAAGTCGATCAAGGAGGCGCTGTTTGCGCCGGTGCCGGTCGCGTTCGCGCTGGTTGCGGGCGGCGTCGTGATCCTGTGGGCGGAGGCGCGTCAGCGTGCGCGCGGCGACGCGGCGGTGCGGGTGCGCAGCATCGACGACCTGAGCCCGCTCGATGCGCTGAAAGTCGGCCTGGCGCAGTGTTTCGCGCTGATTCCGGGGACTTCGCGCTCGGGCTCGACGATCATCGGCGGCATGCTGTTCGGCATCGAGCGCCGTGCCGCGACCGAGTTTTCCTTCTTTCTCGCAATCCCGATCATCTTCGGCGCGACCGCCTACGAGCTGTACAAGGATTGGCATCTGCTCACCACCGACGCGCTTGGCAGCTTCGCGCTCGGCTTCGCGGCCGCGTTCGTCAGTGCGTTCATTTGCATCCGCTGGCTGCTGCGCTACGTCGCGTCGCACGACTTCACGGTGTTCGCGTGGTATCGCATCGGCTTCGGTCTGCTGATCCTGCTGATCGGCTATAGCGGCGGGTTGAGCTGGGCCGATTGAGGTTGGCCGTGCGATGAAAAAAGGTCCGCAAATGCGGACCTTTTTTCGTTGGCTTGCCGTTTTGTCGCTTCACGCGGCGGCGCGCTTGCGGAACACCAGGTCCCACACGCCGTGGCCGAGCCGCAGGCCGCGCCGCTCGAACTTCGTCACCGGACGATAGTCGGGCCGCGGTGCGTAGGTGTCGGCGGTGTTTTCTAGCAGTGGATCGGCGCCGAGCACTTCGAGCATCTGTTCGGCGTAGTTCTGCCAGTCGGTCGCGCAATGCAGATACGCACCGGGCTTCAGGCGCGACACGAGCAGCGCGACGAACTTCGGCTGGATCAGCCGGCGCTTGTGATGACGCGCCTTGTGCCACGGATCGGGGAAGAAGATGTGCACGCCGTCGAGGCTGTCGGGCGCAATCATGTGCTCGAGCACTTCGACCGCGTCGTGCTGGATGATGCGGATGTTCGTCAGCGACTGCTCGCCGATCAGCTTCAGCAGCGCGCCGACGCCGGGCTCGTGGACTTCGACGCCGAGGAAGTCGTCGCCGGGACGTTGCGCGGCGATCTCCGCGGTGGTCGCGCCCATGCCGAAGCCGATCTCCAGCACGCGCGGCGCTTCGCGGCCGAACACGCCGGTCCAGTCGGGCTGCTGCGGCGTGTAGGGCACGACGAAGCGCGGGCCGAACTCATCGAGCGCGCGGCGCTGGCCGGTCGACACGCGACCCGCGCGCGTGACGAAGCTGCGGATGCGGCGGTGATGAAGCGTGTCTGCCGGCGCCGCACCGGGCGTACCGTCGACGTGGTTCGTCCCGTCGCGGGTGGAGTGGTCTGCGGCGCTGGTGGGAGTCGGGGAGTCGTGCGGGAGACCGGAGTCGTTTGGATCGTGGATCATCGTCGATGCTGCTGCAAGGGTGAGGGCTGCGCGGCTTGCGCGCTGTGCCGGGCCGTTGCCACTACAAAAAAGCCGCCTTCAGGGAGGCGGCTCTTGCTAGCTTCCGCTGAATTCTCAGCAGGAAAGTGGAGCGGGCGATGGGAATCGAACCCACGGCTCTAGCTTGGGAAGCTAGGGTATTACCATTATACGACGCCCGCGGAACTCGCGATTTTACAGGCTTTTGGGCGGTTTGGGCAGGGGTATGGTTCGCGCGCACGAACGGCCGCCTCGTCTTTTCGCGTCGACGGTCAGAACGGCGCGCGTCTTCAGATGGCGTCTGCACCTGCCGTTAACCCGAATGCTGCCCAACATCGTGCGCTTGCGCACCCGCAAGCCGTCACGCTCGCGGCGCTCCCCATCCTGTTCAAGAGACTTTCCCAAGATGCAGTGGTTTTCCAATCTGAAACTGAGCCACAAGCTGGTCGGCTCGTTGATGCTGTGCGCGTTCGTGACGGCCATCGTCGGCACGGTCGGTGTGCTGAAGGTGCGCGAAGTCGCGACGATGCAAACCGAAATGTACGACCGCGAATTCGTGCCGGTGCGCGACGACGGCACCGCCGCGTGGCAGGCGGCCTCGCACTTCCGTCGCCTCTATTCGTACATCCTGAATCCGGAGCCGGCCGGCCGCGCCGATACGGTGCGCCTGAATCACGGCGGTGAAGCGGCGATCCTGGCGGCGTTCGACTACGAGCGCAAGCACGCGACCACGGACGCGCAAAAGCAATTGCTGAGCGACTTCGACGCCGCCTATCCGGCCTATATGAGTTCGGTCGCGAAGGTGATGGCGCTAGCCGACCAGGGCGATCAGACCGGCGCGCTCGCCGAACTCAAATCGACCACCGACCCGCTGCACGTCAAGCTGCGCACGCTGATGATCAAGCTGTCGGACGTGCGGGATGAGTTGGCCAGACAGCGCGTAGCGAACGGCGTCGACATGGTTCGCTCGGTGACGTGGTGGATCGCGAGCTGCGCGGTCGTCGGCGTTGCGATTGCGATCGGCTTGGGGCTGCTGGTGACGCGGGCGGTCGTGCGGCAGATCGGCGGCGAACCGGCCGAAGTCGCGAAGGTCGTCGAGCAGATCGCGGGCGGCGACCTGAGCCAGCGCCTGCACACCGGCGCCGCCGACGAGCGCAGCATCCTGCGCGCGGTCGCACACATGCAGGAGCGTCTGGCGTCGACGATCGGCTCGATCCGCGAGAGCGCCGAGTCGGTCAGCATCGCTTCGCAGCAGATCGCGAGCGGCAACATCGATCTGTCCGCGCGTACCGAAGAGCAGGCCGCTTCGCTCGAACAGACCGCGGCGAGCATGTCGGAGTTGACGCAGACCGTCGGCCGCAACAGCGACAACGCGCGCAACGCGAGCGCGCTCGCGACTCAGGCGGCACAGGTCGTCAACACCGGCAACACGGCGGTCGAGGGCATGGTGCGCACGATCGGCGAGATCAGCGGCAGCTCGACGAAGATCTCGGAGATTACCGGCGTGATCGAGGGCATTGCGTTTCAGACGAATATTCTTGCGTTGAACGCGGCCGTCGAGGCGGCGCGCGCGGGCGAGCAGGGGCGCGGCTTCGCGGTGGTCGCGAGCGAGGTGCGCAATCTGGCGCAGCGTTCGGCTAGCGCGGCGAAGGAGATTAAGGAGATGATCACGACGTCGGTCGCGATCATCGAGGGCGGCACGCAGCAGGCGGCCGAAGTCAGCACGACGATGGCGGATATCAAGGACGCGATTCATCGCGTGTCGGACATCGTCGGCGAGATCGCGACGGCCTCGGAAGAGCAGAACCGCAGCATTCACCAGGTCGGCCAGGCCGTCACGCAGATGGACGAGACCACGCAGCAGAACGCGGCCCTCGTCGAACAGGCCGCGGCGGCCGCGCAATCGCTCGAAGCGCAGGCGCGCAAGATGAAGCAGACGGTGTCGGTGTTCCGGACCGCGGAGAGCCGCGGTTTTGCGGCGGCCGTGTCGAAGCCGGCGCCGGCGTCGACTCAGGCGCCGGCGCGCGTGCGTGTCGACCAGCCGGCGTTGCCGCCACCCGCGGTGACCGTGCCAGCGCGCGAGCGCGTGGCGGCGACCACGGCTGCGGAGGGTGACTGGAGTACGTTCTGATCCACGACTCGCGACCGAGCCTGGCGATCCGAAAATTGACCGCCTGAGGCGGTCGAAGCCCACAACGATCAGCAGACACGAAAACGCCGCCGCGTGCGGTCGCAAGCGGCGGCGTCTCCAACGCGATCAGGTCAGATCACAAAATAAGTCAGTTGAACCGCCGCGCGCGTGACGACCATCTGCAGCACCTGCACGATCACGAACAGCAGGATCGGCGACACATCGATACCGCCGAACTTCGGCAGCACGCGGCGCAGCGGATTCAGAAACGGCGCCGTCAGCTGATACAGAATCGGCATCGCCGGCGAGCGCGGATTGAGCCACGACAGCAGCGCCATCAGGATCGTCATCCAGATGATCAGATTGAGCGCCCATTTGATCGCAGTGAGTACCGCGACGATCAGCAGCGTCGGCACCAGCGTCAGCGGATCGGCACCGGTCATCACGATCATCAGGAGGACGTAGATAATCGCGGCGATCAGCGTCGCGGCCACGCTCGCCCAGTCGATCCTGCGCGTGCTCGGCAGAATGTGCCGCAACGGCAGCACGATCCAGTTGGTCGCTTGCAGCACGGCATTCGAGACCGGGTTGTACGGCGGCAGGCGCACGACCTGTAGCCACGCGCGCAACAGCAGCGCCGCGCCGAACAGCGTGAAAATGGTATTGAGCAGAAAACGGGCGATATCGCCAAACATCTCGTGTCCTTATGCTTCTGATAACGGCCACCGGCGGGCCGCGGGCTGCCGGCGTCGCCCGATCGGTGCGCGCCAGCGGTTTTCTGGATTAACTCGTTAGCCAACCGGAGGTTCGACGCCATTGCGCACCGCCTACCAGTGGTTGTCTGTCCGGCATCACACGGAAATCCGGACCTCGCTGATCAGGATCGTGCCGTTGCCGCCGTCGGTGTAGTTCGGGATATCCGCCAATAGTTGCCCGGACGCGGGCTTGAACACTTCATAGAAGTCGTCCGCGCTATCGAACAGGAAGTGACCCGCTGCCACGTAAGGCGGCGGCGTGCCGGGCGGTCCGGCGTTCAGGCCCGCGTCGACCGACCAGCCTTTCAGCGCCGACCCGAACAGTTTCGCCGCGAGCGGCATATGGGTCGCGCAGTAGTAGTCCATGTCGAAGCGGCCATTTTCCCGGTACGGGTAGAGGATGCTGACCTTGATCATTGTGCGTTCTCGTCTGTTGATCCCGAGGCGCGGCGCGGGTCGTCGCGTGATTCGCGTCTGCTTCGCCCGGCGCGCCGGACGTCACATTATCACGGCTTACTTGACGCTTGCACCTGCTGCCGCCTGATTCAGCGAGCGGCCCAGCGATTCTTCCACAGCTTCGGAGATCGCTTCAATCGTCGCGGGCGGCGCGGCGCGCCGTCGCGCGAGGTTGACCGCGCGGCGCGTCAGCAGACCGTACAGCGCGGCATGGTCGCCGTCGAAGCTTTCGAGCAGCGCCAGCTGCTTCTCGACGACACCGGTGTCGCCGCGCGATACCGGCCCCGCGAGCGCGTTCGGCAGGCCCTTGTCGCGCGCGGTTTCGATCGTGCCGGCGAGCATCGGCAAGAGCGCGCGCAGCGCGTCGTCTTCGGCAAAGCCGAGCGTGCGCCACAACGCGACGCATTCGGCGAGGCTGCAGAGCGCAAAGCTCGCCGCGTAGTGCGCGGCGGCGTGATACAGCATGCGGCCGCCCGGCGGAATCGACAGCGGATGGCAGCGCAGCGCGAGCGCGAGCGCGGTCAGCGTCTCCTTCAGTTCGCCGTCGGCTTCGATCGTCACCGAACAGCCGGCGATCCGCTCGAGATCGGCGAGCTCGCCGCTAAATAGATACAGCGGATGAAAGCCGCCGATCGCCGCGCCCTGATCGCGCGCCGGCGCCAGTAATTCGACCGGCGATGCGCCGCTGCAGTGCACGAGCGCCTTACCGGGGTGGCTTGCCGCATCGCCGCCAAAGCGGAGTGTGTGCGCTGTCGTACCGATGCTGTCGTCGGGAACGGCTAAAAAAACGATATCGGCGGCGTCGACGACCCGTTGCGGGTCGGTTGAGGCCGCGCAGTGTGCGATCTGGGCGGCGAGCCGGCGCGCGGAATCGGCCGAGCGGCTCGCCACCGCGGTGACCGGGTAGCCGGCGCGCGCAAACGCGAGCGCGAGACAGCGCGCAAGCCGCCCCGCGCCGATGAAGCCGACGCGCGGCAAGGAAGACTGGGACATGATCACCTGCTCCAGACGGATCGTGTGAACGGGAAAGCAGCAGTATCTCGCATCCGGCGCAGCGCGAGCGCGATCCGGCCCCTCGGGTCGACACCTGTCGTCGGATGAGTTTGCGGGCGATATGGCGCCAACGGTCGGTCATCGGGTGGCGCGACGCCCATGGGTGTGAAAACTGCTCACAATCGTAGTGACAGGAACAGTGGTCGATGAGCCGGTTTTGACCGTCGTATTTTCGTACTTCGTTCGCAGTCAGAAAATCGGGAGGGTAGCGATGAGTATTTTTTCTTACCGAAAACACTTGCGGTTCCTGACGCACGCCCAGCGCCGTCGCTGGTGGGATCAGAAAAAACGCCTGACGCCGCGCGTGCGGATCAGCGGCGCATACGTGCCGCCCAATGTGTCCCGCGAATTCGTGTACGTGAAGGTCGGCTAGGCGCGCGGTCTTCACAGGTGAGAAAATGCCCGGCTCGAGTCATTGAGCCGGGCATTTTTTATTGGGAAATTCCTCCGGGCTGTCAGGATTGAATCGAATTTGTAATTAAAGTTTACCGATGCGCGAACTCTAGCCCCTCGCGCACGATCAGACCTATGACACGCGGTCCGTCGCTCGCGTGCAACCCCTTGATTCACGGCTCATTTTGCGGTCGTCGCGGCGGCGCGTAGGCGCGCTCGTGCGGCGCCCGGCCAAACGCTTCGGCTCGCCCTTGCAATTTGCAACAAATGCGAACAGTTCGGCCGGGGCTTTTTAGATACATTGATTCCGCAGCATGCGAGGCATGCGCAGTCGGCGACCTTGGCAGGCCGCGCTAGGAGAATAGAAGTGAAAAAGATCGTTCCGTTTGTCGTTGCAGCCGCACTCGGCTTGGGACTAGCCGGGGCTGCTGAGGCAGGTGTTTCCGTCGGTATCGGCCTTGGGGTGCCGATCGCGCCCGCCTATCCGGTCTATGCGGCGCCGCCGCCCGTCTATTACGCGCCGCCGCCTCCGCCGGTGTATGCGCCGCCGGTTGTGGTCGCACCGGCTCCAGTAGTGGTCGGCGGCTATTACGGCTATGGCCACCCTTACTATCGCGGCTACTACCACGGCTACCGTGGCTACTATCGCGGCGGCTACGGACACCCGTACTATCGTCATTAAGAAGCGCGGGCGCGCATGACGCGCGCGGGAACGTCGACGGCGTAACACAGGCTTGTGCCGGGTTACGCCGCTTCTATTTGTATCGCTGGATTTTTGCTTTCCGCAGGGTTCCTCGCAGGCGTCGCGCGCTCCCGCAAGCACCATTCCAAAGCATCGATGAAGCTGGGAGAATGGCTGCTTCGCCACCGCTTCAGGAGAGCTTCGCCGATGCAAGCGCTTCCCGCTCCCACCTTCGATGACGTCCTCGACGCCGCCACGCGTCTCGAAGGCGTCGCGCACCGCACCCCCGTTCTGACGTCGAGCACGTTCGACGAGCGCACTGGCGCGTCGGTGTTCTTCAAGTGCGAAAACTTCCAGCGCATGGGCGCGTTCAAGTTCCGCGGTGCGTACAACGCGATTTCGCATTTCGACGCGGAGCAGCGCAGGGCGGGGGTGCTGACCTATTCGTCGGGCAATCACGCGCAGGCGATCGCGCTGTCGGCGCGCCTCGCCGGCATTCACGCGACGATCGTGATGCCGCGCGACGCGCCCGAGGCCAAGGTCGCCGCGACCAAAGGCTACGGCGGTGAAGTGATCACGTACGATCGCTACAAGGAAAATCGCGAGGAAATCGGCCGGCGCCTGGCCGAGGAGCGCGGCATGACGCTGATTCCGCCGTACGACCATCCGCACGTGATCGCCGGGCAGGGCACCGCGGTCAAAGAGCTGATCGACGAAACCGGCCCGCTCGACATGTTGTTCGTGTGCCTTGGCGGCGGCGGGCTGATCAGCGGCAGCGCGTTGTCGGCTGCTGCGCTAAGTCCGGCTTGCACGGTGATCGGCATCGAGCCCGAAGCGGGCAACGACGGCCAGCAGTCGCTCGCGCGCGGCGAGATCGTCCATATCGACACGCCGCGCACGATCGCCGATGGCGCCGCCTCGACGCATTTGGGCCATTACACGTTCGCGGTCATCCGTCGGCTGGTCGCGCGAATCGAAACGGTCAGCGACGCGCAACTGATCGAGACGATGCGCTTTTTCGCGCAGCGCATGAAGATCGTCGTCGAACCGACCGGTTGCCTCGCGGCGGCGGCGGTGCTGAATGGCATCGTGCCGGTGAAGGGCAAGCGCGTCGGCGTGGTGGTGAGCGGCGGCAACGTCGATTTGCCGAAGCTCGCGCAGTACCTCGCCTGAGCGACTGACGCCGAGACGCATGAAGAAAAAACGGCTCGCCGATGCGAGCCGTTTTTTTATTCTGGATCGCTTCAGCTTGCCACTTGTGCGGTGCTCTGTACGATCAGGTCGTGGTACCCGTTGACGATCACGCTGTACGAGAAATACGCGAACAGCAGCGCTGACAGAACGTGACACGCCCGCAGCAGACCGGCACCCGCGCGCTTGCGTCCGTGGCTGCCAAGGCCGCAGATAAAAAGCGTCCAGCACAGGCCGCCGAGAAAGAAGCCGCCGAGGAAGATCAGAGCAGTCGTCGGGCTCGTTGCGCCGGCTTTCGCGATCAGCGCGCCGCCGACCGCCGCGAACCACAGGATCGCTGAAGGCGACGACACCGCCAGCAGCACGCCACGCAGGAAGCCGCGCCATGGCGACTGATGCGGCGCAGTAGCGTCGCCTTCGCCGGCTACAGCGGGCGCCGTGGCTGGGAACATCGCTTCGCGCGCCATCTTCCAGGTGAGAAACAGCAGGATCGCCGCGCCGCCGATCCACACGACCCAGCGCACCGATTCGAACTGCAGCAGCGCGGCCATGCCCGCGAGCGCGAGCGCCGCGTAAATGAGATCGCCGACGCACGAGCCGAGGCCGAGCCAGAAGCCCGGCCGGAAGCCGTGCGACAGCGTCAGGGAAATGATCGCGACGTTGACGAGACCGATATCGAGGCACAGCGACAAGGACAGAAAAAAACCGTCCGACATCATTGAAAAAGCGTGCATCCGCGCAAGCGCTCCATCCGTTATTAGTTGTGTTGTTTGGCGCGCGTTCAGAGGCCGAGGCCCAACTCATTCCACAAGCTGTCGATACGCTGCTTGACCGCCTCGTCCATCACGATCGGGCGGCCCCATTCGCGGTCGGTTTCGCCCGGCCACTTGTTGGTCGCGTCGAGCCCCATCTTCGAGCCGAGACCGGCTACCGGCGACGCGAAATCGAGATAGTCGATCGGCGTGCGGTCGATGAGCACCGTGTCGCGCGTCGGATCCACTCGCGTGGTGATCGCCCAGATCACTTCGTTCCAGTCGCGGATATTGACGTCCTCATCGACGACGACGATGAACTTCGTATACATGAACTGCCGCAGGAAGCTCCACACGCCGAACATCACGCGCTTCGCGTGGCCGGGGTAGCTCTTCTTCATCTGCACGATCGCCATGCGGTAGCTGCAGCCTTCGGGCGGCAAATAAAAGTCGGTGATCTCGGTGAATTGCTTCTGCAGCAGCGGCACGAACACTTCGTTCAGCGCGACGCCGAGTACCGCGGGCTCGTCGGGCGGTTTGCCGGTGTAGGTGGAGTGATAGATCGCGTCGCGGCGCATCGTGATCCGCTCGACCGTGAAGACGGGGAACCACTCCTGTTCGTTGTAGTAGCCGGTGTGATCGCCGTACGGGCCTTCGAGCGCGTGTTCGTAGGTTGCCGACGCACCCTTCGACGGACGCGGCGGCGCGCCGGCCGGAGCGGGCGAGGGCTCTCCTTCCTGTGGATAGATGAAGCCTTCGAGCACGATCTCTGCGCGCGCGGGCACCTGCAAACCGTCGACGCCCGGCGTGATGCACTTCGCGAGCTCGGTGCGTCCGCCGCGTAGCAGGCCGGCGAACTGGTATTCGGACAGCGTGTCGGGCACCGGCGTGACCGCGCCGAGGGTCGTCGCCGGGTCCGCGCCGAGCACGACGGCCACCGGATACGGCTTGCCGGGATTTTTCAGCGCGAACTCGCGGAAATCGAGCGCGCCGCCGCGATGCGCGAGCCAGCGCATGATCAGTTTGTTGCGCCCGATCAGTTGCTGGCGATAGATACCCAGGTTTTGTCGGCTCTTGTTCGGCCCTTTCGTGACGGTCAGGCCCCAGGTGATCAGCGGCCCGGCATCGCCCGGCCAGCAGGTCTGAATGGGCAATTTGCCGAGGTCGACGTCGTTGCCTTCCCAGACGATTTCCTGGCAGGGCGGCGCGCTGACCGTCTTCGGCGCCATGTCCCACACGGCCTTCGCTAGCGACAGCAGCTTGCCGGCGTCCTTGAGCCCTTTCGGCGGCTCGGGTTCCTTCAGCGCGGAGAGTAGCCGGCCGACATCGCGCAGCGATTCGAGCGCCGCCTGGTCGCCGGCGCCCGCTTCTGCATCGATGCCCATGCCGAGCGCGACGCGGCGCGGCGTGCCGAACAGATTGCCGAGCACCGGGAAGGCGTGCCGCTCGGTGTTCTCGAACAGCAGAGCCGGACCGCCCGCGCGCAACACGCGGTCGCACAGTTCGGTCATTTCGAGATTCGGCGACACGTTTTGCGAAATTCGGCGCAATTCACCGATCGCCTCGAGGCGGCCAGTGAAATCGCGCAAGTCTTTGTATTTCATCTGTGACGGTTCAGGGCCGCATGCACGGCGCATAGGATTGGGGGCGCAGAAGGACCGACGGATGTACGTGTCCGGCGCAAAAAACAATTGTCGATTTTACCTGCGTTAGCTAGCGCACGTAGATCAACCAAATGGTCTATCCGGAACAGCCAGGGTCGGATCGCCTAAAACGCACACAGAACAGGGCTTTCGGCCAACTGAACACTGTTTATAATTACAAATAGTTATAGATATTGCATTCTATAGTGTTGACGATCTATAAAACCGTGCATAGAATCCGACCACATTGGTTGCAGGGCGTTAACCTTTTTACCGTCGCCCCCGGTCCTCAGACGCAACGCGTCACCGTTTTACTTCCCTGCAGGGTAGAACGGCATTATTGAAGTCCCTCACCAGCGTCCACAACGCTGGTTTTTCGCGTGGGAGCCAAGCCCGATGCACATTGAATATGTGTGGGCTGTTTTTGAGATGGCTCCCCGAAACGGTATTTGTTGCCGTTTTCCCGACGTCGCTGCTGCCCAACCAGAGAGCACGCGATGTCTTGACTCTGCGAGCGCGCTGTACCGCCTGATTTGACCCGGCGGAGTTCGCGGATCATGCAAGATGGGAGATCTGAATGAACGCCTGGTTATCGTGGCGTCCTGATGAGCGTATTGCGCAGGTTGTGCGCGGTGCGCTGCGCCGCGGGACGCGACTGAGTCATCACCTGTTCAGCATTGTCGGCGGGATCGCCGTGGTGCTGGCTCTCGCACTATGGCTGATGCCAACCTGGCGCGGCGCGCTGGCTGCGCGTCTGATGCCGGTCATTTCCGCCGCCGTGCAAGCGGGCCCCGCCCGCCTACTGCAAGGCAACCCGTTGCCGGCCATCGGACCGACCAGAAACGCCGGTGCATCCTCCGACGAATCGCTGTCGGCCAATTCGCCGAACTCGCCGAGCCCCGCCGATGGGTCGAGCGACGGCAGCATGACCCTGACCTCGTCGACCACCAGCTTCGACGGCGCGTTCGACAACGCTGGCACGTCGGGCACCAGCACCGTCGCGCTCAATGGCCTCGATCCGCGTACGATGCAGGGCGTCAGCGCGCTCGCGCGTCTGATTCCGCAGCAACGCGTGTCCGCCGATGCGCGCGACGACCGCGTGCTCGTGTCGAGCCACGAGCAGGACCTGGTCGCGTCGTACCTTGCGCGGCGTTATCGCGTCGCTCAGGAGCCCGTCAGCGAGCTCGTGAAGGCCGCGTTCGACACCGGCCGCGAAGTCGGCCTCGATCCGCTGCTGCTGCTCTCGGTGATGGCGATCGAATCGGGCTTCAATCCGTACGCCGAGAGCGGCGTCGGCGCACAGGGCCTGATGCAGGTGATGTCGAAGGTGCATTCGGACAAATTCCAGTATTTCGGCGGCCAGAGCGCTGCGCTCGAACCGCTCGCGAACATCAAGGTCGGCGCACTCGTGCTGAAGGATTGCATCGCGCGCGGCGGCTCGCTGCCGGGTGGCCTGCGACTGTACGTCGGCTCGAGCACGCCGGACGACGGTGGCTACGGCGCGAAGGTGATGGCCGAGCGCGGTCGCCTGCGCGATGTCGCGCGCGGCCGCAAGGTGCCGATCAATGCGCCGCAGGCTCCGGTGCTGACCGCGTCGACGACGCCGGCGCCGGCCGCCTCGACGAGCGGCGGCAACGGCAAGCGCGTCCAGGTGACATTGCAGGCCGGCCACGCGCTGAGCCCGGCGACTCCGGCGGCGCACTCGCAGCCGGCCGATCAGCAGGACGACGCGAGCGCCAATTCGGCGACGCGCCATGTGGCGTCGGAGCTGGGAGCTTGAGTTAGACGTTTGCCAGGCGCATGAATAAAAAAAAGGACACCCGAGGGTGTCCTTTTTTGCGTCTGGCAGGCCGGTCGCCGGCGGCTCAAAGCCTCACATCAATGCCGCCCGAACAGCTTCGCCAGCCGCTCGACAGCCTCTTCGAGCTTCGGATACGCGGTCGCATACGACAGCCGGATGTAGTCCCTCGGCGCGTGCGTGCCGAAGTCCATGCCCGGTACCAGCACGACGCCGGCATCGTGCAGCATCGCCTTCGTGAGCGCCGCGCTGTCGCCGGCCGCGGGATGCGCGACGCCGCGGCAGTCCGCGTAGACGTAGAACGCGCCGTCGGGCATCACCGGCACCGAGAAGCCGAGCGATTCGAGCGCCGGCGCGATGAAGTCGCGGCGTCGCTTGAATTCGAGGCGCCGCGCTTCGTAGATCGCGATCGTCTCCGGCTCGAAGCAGGCGAGCGCCGCGTGCTGCGCCAGTGCCGACGCGCAGATGAACAGGTTTTGCGCGAGCTTTTCGAACGCGCTGACCATCGCGGGCGGCACGACGAGCCAGCCGAGTCGCCAGCCAGTCATGTTGAAGTACTTGGAGAAGCTGTTGACGGTGACCACGTCGTCGCCGAACGACAGCGCCGACACGGGCTTCGCGTCGTAGCTGAGGCCCTGGTAGATCTCGTCGACGATCGTGAAGCCGGCGCGCGCACGCACGGCCTTGACGATCCGCTCGAGTTCGGCCGGCTCGATCGACGTGCCGGTCGGATTCGACGGCGACGCGAGCAGCACGCCGCGGGTGCGCTCGCCCCACAGGTGTTCGACGTCGTCGGCGGTCAGCTGGAAGCGCTCGGCCGGCCCGCTCGGCACCATCACCGGCTTGCCTTCGGCGGCGATCACGAAATGTCGGTTGCACGGATAGCACGGGTCGGGCATCAGCACTTCGTCGTCGCGATCGACGAGCGCCGCGCACGCGAGCAGCAGCGCCGCCGACGCGCCCGCCGTGACCACGATCCGCGCCGGGTCGACGTCGATGCCGTAGAACTCGGCGTAATGGGCGGAAATCGCGTCGCGCAGCTCGTGCACGCCGAGCGCGTTCGTGTATTGCGTGACGCCGCGGCGCAGCGCGCTCGCGGCCGCCTCGATGACCGGCTCGGGCGCGGTGAAATCCGGCTCCCCGATGCCCATGTGAATGATGTCGCGCCCGGCTCGTTCGAGCAGCGCGGCCTCCTTGGCCAGTTCCATCACGTAGAAAGGCTGGATGGCATCGACGCGCGCGGCGAGCCGCACGAGAGGTTCGGTCACGGAGTTCATACGGTCAGATCCAATTCAGAAGCAGGGGACGGCGCCCACTCATCAAATGATGCGCTCATCGAAGCGCGCGGCGGTGTCCTTGCGGGCGCTCGAGGTGCTTCGCCCTGTGCAGTGCGGCGTGGCGGGAACCGATGCGCGGCATGGCCCCGCCCGCACAGCGCTCAGCCCTTGCGAGCCGCCTGCGTTTCGGCGGCGCGCAGTTGCGCCGAGAGCTTGTCGAGTACGCCGTTCACGTACTTGTAGCCATCCGAGCCGCCGAACGTCTTGGTCAGCTCGACCGCTTCGTTGATGACCACGCGATACGGAATGTCGACGTGATTCTTCAGTTCGAACGCGGCGACCAGCAGCACCGCGCGCTCGACCGGCGACAGCTGATCGATCGGACGATCGAGGCACGGCGCGATCGCGGCGGACAATTCCTCGGAATCGCGCATCACGCCATGCAGGATTGCGTCCAGATGCTCGTGGTCGGCCTTGTCGTAACCTTGCGCGCCGCGCAGTTGCGCGTCGATCTCACCGCCGGGCGAGCCCGACAGCAGCCACTGGTAAAGCCCCTGCGTGGCCAGTTCGCGGGAGCGTCGGCGTGCGCTCTTCATGCCTCTTCCTCGTCGTCTTCGTCATCGTCTTCGTCGTCATCGCCGCCGAGCTGTTCGAGCGCGACCGCGAGGTTCGCCATTTCGACAGCCACGCGCGCGGCGTCGCGACCCTTCTCGGTCATGCGTGCGACGGCCTGCTCGTCGTTCTCGGTGGTCAGCACCGCGTTCGCGACCGGAATGCCGAAGTCGAGGCCGATGCGCGTGATGCCCGCGCCGCTTTCGTTCGACACGAGTTCGAAGTGGTACGTCTCGCCGCGGATCACCGCGCCGAGCGCGATCAGCGCGTCGAATTGCGCGCTTTCCGCGAGCTTTTGCAGTGCGAGCGGGATTTCCAGCGCGCCTGGCACCGTGACGAGCAGCACGTCTTCGCCGGTCACGCCGAGGCGTTCGAGTTCTTCGATGCAGGAGTCGGCGAGGCCGTTGCAGACGGGTTCGTTAAAGCGCGCCTGGACGATGCCGATGCGCAGTCCGTCGCCGTCGAGATTCGGTTGGTATTGTCCGATTTCCATGTGAATTCCGTAGTGTTTGAGTGGGCGCGAGGCGCGTGAGTGGCCGGATCAGACTTGCGGGGCTTGCGTTTTGCTGCCGGGCATCGGAATGAAGCCCGTCACTTCGAGACCATAACCCGACATGCTGCCGAGCTTGCGTGGGTTCGACAGCACCTGCATCTTGCCGACGCCGAGTTCGCGCAGAATCTGTGCGCCGACGCCGTAAGTCTTGAAGTCGACCGGGCGGCGCTTCAGCGCCTCCGCTTTTTCCTTCGAGTCGAACGCCTTGAAGACGTCGATCAGATGGTCTTTCGAGTCGCCGCAGTTCAGCAGCACGACCACGCCGAGATCGCGTTCCGCGATTTCTTTCATGGCCGCATCCAGCGTCCAAGAGTGCGTGGATTCGCCGACTTCGAGCAGATCCAGCACCGACAGCGGTTCGTGCACGCGCACCGGCGTGTCGCGATCGGGCGACGGCGTGCCGCGCACCAGCGCGATATGCGGCTGGCCGCTCGGCTGGTCGAGATACATGACCGCGCGAAACGCGCCGTGCGCGGTTTGCATCGTGCGTTCGCAAATACGCTCGACGATCGATTCCGTGCGGCTGCGATAGTGGATCAGATCGGCGATCGTGCCGGTCTTCAGGCCGTGCTCCTTGCCGAACTCGAGCAGGTCCGGCAGACGCGCCATCGTGCCGTCGTCCTTGATCACTTCGCAGATCACCGCGGCCGGCGTGAGGCCCGCGAGCCTCGTGAAGTCGCAGCCGGCCTCGGTATGGCCGGCGCGCACCAGCACGCCGCCCGGCTGGGCCATGATCGGGAAGATATGGCCGGGCTGCACGATGTGTTCGGCTTTTGCGTCCGGCGCGACCGCGGCGGCGATCGTGCGGGCCCGGTCGGCTGCCGAGATGCCGGTCGTCACGCCTTCGGCCGCTTCGATGCTGACCGTGAACGCCGTGCCGTACTGCGTGCCGTTGCGGTAGGTCATCAGCGGCAGGTTCAGCTGTTTGCAGCGGTCCTGCGTCAGCGTCAGGCAGATCAGGCCGCGGCCGTAGCGAGCCATGAAATTGATCGCTTCCGGAGTGACAAACTCGGCGGCGATCACGAGGTCGCCCTCGTTTTCGCGGTCTTCTTCGTCGACGAGGATCACCATCCGACCGGCTTTCAGTTCGGCGATGATCTCTTGGGTGGAGGCGAGCGTCATGTTGGCGAGTTTTTCGGGAAAGCGCGTATTTTACGCCACGCGCGGGCCCAAGTCGCCTCCGCCAGACGACATAGGCGGTTTGGCCGATTGACGAAGAGCTGGGCGTGCTCGCCATCGCCGCCCCGCTTTACGGATTGCAATAGTGCGGAACGGTACTTGCGGCGCAGCAGGCAGCTTCGTCTCACTACGATCCGGAGACTGCGATGTCGGGGACCGTCGGCTATTGCATCGCTGCAAGGCGTCACGCGCACGCGCAAGGAGCGCGGCCATGAAGCGCGGCGTCACCAATGGGGGCTCGTCGCAGGCGCCCGTCACCGCGCTGCGCGCGAGCGCGTACCGGATTCCGAGCGACGCGCCGGAAGCCGACGGCACGTTCGCGTGGGACGCGACCACGCTGGTCGTCGTCGAGGTCGACGCGGGCGGCGACACCGGCATCGGCTACACGTACAGCGACGCCTGCATCGTCGCGCTGATTCAGGGCGCGCTCGCCACCTGCGTGCTGAATCACGACGGCCTGGACGTCGGCGCCCATTGGCAACGGCTACAACGCCAGGTGCGCAATCTCGGCCGCGCCGGACTGGCCGCCACCGCCATATCCGCGATCGACTGCGCGCTGTGGGACCTGAAGGCGAAGCTGCTCGGCGTGCCGCTCGTCGGCGTGCTCGGCGCGCTGCGCCCGACCGTGCCCGTCTACGGCAGCGGCGGCTTCACCACGTACACGAACCAGCGCTTGCAGCAGCAGTTCGCCGACTGGGTCGCGCAGGACGGCTGCCGGTGGGTCAAGATGAAAATCGGCAGCGAGCCGGACAAGGACCCGGCGCGCGTCGCGGCGGCGCGCGAGGCGATCGGCGGCGCGGGCCTGTTTGTCGACGCCAACGGCGCGTTCACGCCACAGCGGGCGCTGTACTACGCGCAACGCTTCGCCGAGCACGAGGTGAGCTGGTTCGAGGAGCCCGTGTCTTCGGACGACGAAGCGGGCCTGCGCAACGTACGTGAGCACGTGCCGGCCGGCATGGAGATCGCCGCCGGCGAATACGGCTACACGCTCGACGATTTCCGCCACCTGCTCGCGACCGGTGCCGTCGACGTGCTGCAAGCCGACGCGAGCCGTTGCGGCGGCATCACCGGCTTTCTGCAGGCCGCCGCGCTGTGCGACGCGTATCACGTGCCGCTGTCCGCCCACTGCGCGCCGGCGCTGCATCTGCACGTCGCGTGCGCCGCGCCGCGCTTGTGCCATCAGGAGTGGTTTCACGACCACGCCCGGATCGAAGCGATGCTGTTCGACGGCGCGCCGCGTTTGCGCGATGGCGAGATGGAGCCGGACCTGTCGCGGCCCGGTTGCGGGCTCGAATTCAAGCAGGGCGACGCCGCGCGCTACCTCATCAAATAAAGCAGACCAGAACAGGGAAGCGATATCGATGAGCTCTTCAAGCGTACCCGGATTGCTGTACACGGCGGCGGCGGTCGCGGCCGTCGCGACGTTGGCCGCGCGCGGCGCGCGAGGACCCGAGCCGCATCGCGAACCACGCGGCAGCGGCCTGCGACAGCGCGAGCGTCGAGCCCCCGTGACGTTCCGGGCGCGTGTACACACGAGAAAACCCGCTGGCGAGGTCCAGGCACACGTCGAAGCGGCCCGCACCTTCAACCATAGCTCCGCGCTGCTCGCGCTGTCGGTGCTCGCCGACAGCGCGATGGAGCACTACCGCGGCTCGTTCGACAACCCCGCGATGTTCGCGCCGCTCGTCAGCGCGAGTCTGTCGCTCGCCGCGGGTCTGCATGGTGGCGCGGATCGTCGCGGCCAAACGCATCGCGCGCGCCATGCGATCTATCTGGGCGCGACGGCGACCGGCATCGCCGGCACCGGTTTCCATCTCTACAACGTGATGAAGCGCCCGGGCGGCTGGAGCTGGAACAACCTGTTTCACGCGGCGCCGCTCGGCGCGCCGATGGCGTTGCTGCTGTCGGGCGCGTTCGGTGCCGTCGCCGAACGGCTGCGCGACCAGCCCGCCGCCGACCCGCGACTGCTCGGCATGCCGGCCGGTCAGGCGCTCGGTCTGCTGGTCGCGGCCGGGCTCGTCGGCACCGTGGGGGAGGCCGCGCTGCTGCATTTTCGCGGCGCGTTCCAGCATCGCGCGATGTACGCGCCGGTCAGCATTCCGCCCGTCACCGCGGCGCTGCTCGCGCATGCCGCGCTGGCTGCTCCGCGTGAGCGCTGGTACACGCGGCTGTGGTTGCGCATCACGACCGCGCTCGGCTTTGTCGGCGCGGGTTTTCACGCGCGCGGGATCGCGCGTCGCCAGGGCGGCTGGCGCAACTGGAGCCAGAACCTGTTCGACGGGCCGCCGCTGCCTGCGCCGCCGAGCTTTTCCGCGCTGGCGCTCGCCGGGCTCGCCGCGCTGCGTCTGCGGGAGACTGAAAAATGACTCACGAACCACGCTCGACCCGAGCCACCCGCTATCCCGGCTACGACGTGCTCGACAAACGCTCGACGCCGTCGTGGGACGCTCACACCCGCGCGGTGATCGCCGAACGCCTCGCGACACCGCTCGAGCCGCGCTTTTTCAGCGCCGTCGAATGGCTCGCGGTCACGTCGCTGTGCGCGCGCATCGTGCCGCAAGCGAACGCGCAACCGGTGGTGCCGCTCGCCGCGCTGCTCGACGCGCGCCTCGCCGGCAACAGCAATGACGGCTACCGCGACGCCCGTTTGCCGCCGATGCGCGACACCTGGCGCATCGGCCTCGCCGCGCTCGATGCCGAATCCCGCGAGCGCGGCGGCCTGCCGTTCGCGAGTCTCGCGCAGGACGCGCAGATCGCGCTGCTCGGCGACATGCAGCGCGGCGAACTGACGAACCCCGCGTGGCGCGGCATGCCGTCGAAGCTGTTCTTTAGCGAGCGCGTGCTGCACGACATCTGCGGGCTCTACTACTCGCATCCGCACGCGTGGAGCGAGATCGGTTTCGGCGGCCCGGCGAATCCGCGCGGCTACGTGCGCATGTACCTGAACCGGCGCGATCCGTGGGAGGCGGTCGAAGCAACGCCCGACACGCACGAAGAGGCCGCCAGGGAGAACCGCCGTGTCCGATGATGCGCAGCAACGGCCGCGCGGCAAGGACGGCCGCGCCCCGGATGTGTTCCAGCGTGGCGGCTGGGTGCCGATGCGCACGTACCCCGACGGCGAGGAGGTCGATTTCGCGATCGTCGGCACCGGCGCCGGAGGTGGCACGCTCGCGTGCCGGTTGGCGGAAAAGGGCTTCAAGGTCGTCGCGTTCGATGCCGGCGCATGGTGGCGTCCGCTCGAGGAGTTCGCGTCGGACGAGGCGCATCAGGAAAAGCTGTTCTGGACCGACGAGCGCATCTGCGACGGCGACAATCCGCTGAAGCTCGGCCACAACAACAGCGGCAAGGCGGTCGGCGGCAGCACGGTCCATTTCGCGATGGTGTCGCTGCGTTTTCGGCCCGAGTGGTTCAAGTCGCGCAGCGTGCTCGGCTATGGCGCCGACTGGCCGCTCGACTGGCGCGAGATGTGGCGCTACTACGGCGAGGTCGAGGAGGCGCTGAAAATCTCCGGACCGGTCAACTATCCTTGGGGCCCGAAGCGGCCGCGCTATCCGTATCGCGCGCATGAGCTGAACGCGGCGGCGCTGGTGCTTGCGCGCGGCGCCGAAGCGCTCGGCATCGACTGGTGCCCGACGCCGCTCGCAACCATCTCCGCGCCGCGCGGCCACGCGCATCCGTGCGTGTACCGCGGCTTTTGCGTGTCCGGCTGCGCGACCAACGCGAAGCAAAGCGCGCTCGTCACGTGGATTCCGCGTGCGCTGCGTGCCGGCGCCGAAGTACGCGATCTGGCGATGGTCGGCCGCGTCGTCACCAACGACGCGGGGCTCGCCACCGGCGTCGAATATCTGCGCGAAGGGCAATGGCGATTCCAGCGCGCGAAGCACGTGGTGGTGGCCGGCTACGCGATCGAAACGCCGCGCCTGTTGCTCATGTCGGCCAACAGCCGCTTTCCGGACGGACTTGCGAACAGCTCGGGACTCGTCGGCAAGAACCTGATGGCGCAGTCGAACCAGGCCGTCTACGGCACCTTCGACGAAGACATCCGCTGGTACAAGGGACCGCCGTCGCTCGCGCTCACCGAGCACTGGAACTACGAAGACAAGGGCAAGGATTTTTTCGGCGGCTACTGCTACATGAGCCAGGGGCCGCTGCCGAACGGCTGGGTCGCGGTGCAGAACGGCCGTGGCTTGTGGGGCGACGCGCTCGGCGCGGAGATGCTCAAGTACAACCACCAGGCGGGGCTGAAGATCGTCGGCGAAATGCTGCCGCAGCAGCGCAACCGCGTGACGCTTGCCAACGAGAAGGACCAGTATGGGCTGCCGATCGCGCGCGTCACCTATTCATGGTGCGAGAACGACAAGCGGCTCATCGCGCATTCGCTGGACTTCATGGAGCAGGCGCTCGCGGCGGCCGGCGGCAAGGAGATCTGGCGCGAGACCGACGACACCTGCCACCTGAACGGCACCGCGCGCATGGGCGACGATCCGGCGACGAGCGTCGTCGATGCGGACTGCCGCAGCTGGGACATCCGCAACCTGTGGGTGTGCGACGGCTCGGTGTTTCCGACCGTCGGCGGCGTGAATCCTTCGCTGACGATCCAGGCGATCGCGTGCCGCACTGCTGACCGTATCGCGGCGCTGGGCGTGCGCGGCGAGCTATAGCTTTCGCGTCGTTCGCCGGATGGAGGCTTGAATGAAGCGTACCTGGACGATCATCGGCGTCGACGACGTGGCTCGCAGCTTCGGCTGGGATCAGCAGCTATTCGGTCAGCCGCCGACGCCGCCCGCTCACGACGTACTACGTGATGGTCAGGGCGCTGTCCGCGGTGTGAGGCCTTATCGCCAGTCACACCTACCGCGCACAACATGCTCTACGAGCATCGAAGCTTGACGCAGGCCAATGTTCGCGGCGAGAAAACGGGCTCTTTTTCAATGCGCGACATGCATGGTGCGATGCAAAATCCATAGAAAGGCCGGGGTTGTGCGGGTCACCATACCTTGAAGGTATGAAAAAGGACAGGAAAAGTATTGGACGGCCCAAAAGGGCGAGGGGTATAAAAACATCCAATGAACTCACTTCTCGCCGTAGCCGCCATGACCCACGCGACCATCGAACGTATCGAAACCCGCCTCGTCGATCTGCCGACGATCCGTCCTCACAAGCTGTCGGTCGCCACGATGTACGGGCAGACGCTGATGCTGGTCAAGGTGTACTGCAGCGACGGCATCGTCGGGATCGGCGAAGGCACCACGATCGCCGGCATGGCCTACGGCCCGGAAAGCCCCGAGGCGATGAAGCTCGCGATCGACGCCTACTTCGCCCCGGCGATGATCGGCAAGGACGCGACGCAGATCCAGGCGCTGATGGCGCACCTCGGCAAGCTGGTCAAGGTCAATCATTTCTCGAAGAGCGCGCTCGAAACCGCGCTGCTCGACGCGCACGGCAAGCGCCTCGGCGTGCCGGTGAGCGAGCTGCTCGGCGGCCGTCGCCGTGAGCGCCTGCCGGTGGCGTGGACGCTCGCGTCGGGCGATACCGCGAAGGACATCGCCGAAGCCGAGCACATGCTCGACGTACGCCGCCACAAGGTCTTCAAGCTGAAGATCGGCGCGAAGGAACTGAAGACCGACATCAAACACGTCGCCGACATCAAGAAAGCGGTCGGCGAGCGCGCCGCGGTGCGCGTCGACGTGAACATGGCGTGGAGCGAGACCCAGGCCGCCTGGGCGATTCCGGCGCTCGCCGACGCGGGCTGCGATCTGGTCGAGCAGCCGGTTGCATCCGCCGCCGCGCTCGCGCGCCTGATGCGCCGCTTCCCGGTCGCGCTGATGGCCGACGAAGTCCTGCAAGGTCCGGACAGCGCGTTCGAGATCGCGAAGAACGGCGGCGCCGATGTGTTCGCGATCAAGATCGAACAGAGCGGCGGCCTGTTCGCCGCGCAGCGCGTGGCCGCGATCGCCGATGCCGCCGGCATCGAGCTGTACGGCGGCACGATGCTCGAAGGCGCGTTCAGCACGGTGGCGTCGGCGCATCTGTTCGCGAGCTTCGCGAATCTGCAATGGGGCACCGAGCTGTTCGGGCCGCTGCTGATCACCGAAGATATTCTGACCACGCCACTCGATTACAGCGACTTCGAACTGACCGTGCCGAACGGCCCGGGTCTCGGCATCGAACTCGACGAGGCGAAGGTCAAGCGATTCACTCGAGACGGGCTGATGAAGGTGACCCGCTAAACGGATTCAGATCAAGAGGAGTCAACGATGCTTTTCCATGTGCGAATGGACGTGAACCTGCCGGTCGACATGCCGGCCGAAGTGGCGAACGAAATCAAGACCCGCGAGAAGGCTTACTCGCAGGAACTCCAGCGTAGCGGCAAGTGGCGTCATATCTGGCGCCTCGTTGGCGAGTACGCGAATTACAGCATCTTCGATGTAGAGAGCAATGCCGAACTTCACGACATTCTGTCCGGTTTGCCTCTGTTCCCGTACATGAAGATTTCGGTGACGCCTCTGTGTCGTCACCCGTCGTCGATTCGGGACGACGACATCTGAGCCCAGGGGCCAGGCGCATTTCAAGGCGAGCGCATCCAAAGCCATCTTTTCCCCCTATACCAACTGGAGACAGTCATCGTGAGCGTCAAAGTCTTTGAAACCAAAGAAGTGCAGGATCTGCTGAAAGCCGCTTCCAACGTCGATGCCGGTAACGGCAACGCACGTTTCCAGCAGATCGTTTTCCGTCTGCTGGGCGACCTGTTCAAGGCAATCGATGACCTCGACATCACGCCCGACGAAGTCTGGGCCGGCGTCAACTATCTGAACAAGCTCGGCCAGGACGGCGAAGCGGCGCTGCTCGCAGCCGGCCTCGGTCTCGAGAAGTACCTCGACATCCGCATGGATGCCGAGGACAAGAAGATCGGTCTCGAAGGCGGCACGCCGCGCACGATCGAAGGCCCGCTGTATGTGGCCGGCGCGCCGGTGCGCGACGGCGTGTCGAAGATCGATATCAACGCCGACGAAGACGCGGGCCCGCTCGTGATCCGCGGCACGGTCAAGGATCTGGACGGCAAGCCGGTCGCCGGCGCGCTCGTCGAGTGCTGGCACGCGAACTCGAAGGGCTTCTATTCGCACTTCGATCCGACCGGCGCACAGACCGAGTTCAACCTGCGCGGCGCGGTAAAGACCGGCGCCGACGGCAAGTACGAGTTCCGCACGCTGATGCCGGTGGGCTATGGCTGCCCGCCGCACGGCGCGACGCAGCAGCTGCTGAACGTGCTGGGCCGTCACGGCAACCGTCCGGCGCACGTGCACTTCTTCGTGAGCAGCGACGGTCATCGCAAGCTGACCACGCAGTTCAACATCGAAGGCGATCCGCTCATTTGGGACGACTTCGCGTATGCAACGCGCGAAGAGCTGATTCCTCCGGTCGTCGAGAAAACCGGCGGCGCGGCGCTGGGCCTGAAGGCCGATGCGTACAAGGACATCGAGTTCAACTTCACGATCACGCCGCTGGTCCAGGGTAAGGACAACCAGCTCGTCTATCGTCTGCGCGCTTCGGCCGAAGCGTGATCGCACGAGGCGGCGCCGTGGCGACACGGCCGCCGCCTTTCGTTGCCAACGGCCGGCAGTCCTGCCGGCCGGATCAATCCCCTGAAGCGTCGAGGAGTTGACGGTGTCGAGCAAACTTCGTGAGCGCGCAGCGCACGATGTCGCGTCCGTGCTGCCCGAGCGGGCCCACGATCTGGCGCGCCTGCTGATTCTGATCGACGACAGTGAACCGGTCGTCACCGTCGTCGGCAAATACAACCACGGCAAGAGCAGCCTGCTCAACGAGCTGTTGAGCCGCGATGCGTTCGCGGTGTCGGACCGGCGCGAAACGGTGCGCCTGTCCGACAGCGTGCATCAGGGTGTGCGCTGGCTCGACGCGCCGGGACTCGACGCCGACGTCGGCAGTGAAGACGACCGCGAAGCGTTGCGCGCCGCGTGGCTGAAATCCGACATTCGCCTGTTCGTGCACGCCGCGAAAGAGGGCGAGCTCGACGCGAAGGAACTGACGCTGCTGACCGAGCTCGACGCCGACCGCGTCAGGACCGGCCGGCAGACGCTGTTCGTGCTGTCGCAAGTCGACCAGCTCACCGACGCCGCCGCGGTGCAGAACGTCGGCGCAGCGATCGACCGGCAGATGCCCGGCATCGCGTTGAACGCGGTGTCGTCGATGCGCCATCGCAAGGGGCTCGACGGCGGCAAGAAACTGCTGCTTGAAAAGAGCGGCATCCCCGCGCTGCATGCCGCGTTGCGCGCGGAACTCGAGCGTGTGCCGGATGCGCGCGCTCACGAAACCACGCTGCTGATCGGCGAAATCCGCGACGAACTGCAACGGCTGCGCGCGGCACGGCAGACGTCGCTGGACATTCTGCGCACCACGCAGCAACAACAAAAGCAGGCCTTCGATCGGAGCCTCGCGGCCGTCATCGACAAGGTCGGCGGCGACATCGACGCGATGTTGAATGCGCTCGGCACCGATCACGCGAGCGTGCCCGATACCGCGAAAGACGCCTACGCGATCACCGCGGGCAAACTGGAGCGCGCGCATATCCAGATCGCGTACTCGCGCGCGTGCATCGAGATCGATGCGATGCTGGCCGGGCACGGTGTCATCGGTCTGCCGCCGGAGCAGCACACCGCGGCGAAAAGCCTGAACTCGGTGATGATCGCGGTGATGGGCGTGTCGGTGAAGTTCCGCAAGGATCTGCGCCGCATGTTCTGCGAAGCGGCGGGGCGTGAGCGCATGCAGCGCGAATTCACGCACTACTACGAGCTGTCCGCCGACCGCAAGGCGCTGGCCGCGCAGATCGTCGATACGCAAGCGGCGCTCGTCGCATCGGACGACGCGGCGGCCGCGATGCGGATACTGGTGGCGCGCGCGTGAAAGCCGACGCGAGCCACGAGCAACGATTCATCGCCGAGGTCGATGCGTTCGACTTCATCGCCGAGGAAACCGACGCGCTGCTGCATGCGCTGAACGACTGGCTCGCAAAGCTGAGCGCCGATCTGCAAAACGACTGTTTGAAGTGCGACGGCTTGCACGCAAACAGCGCGCTGGCCATTCAGGCCGACACGATCAACGCGCTCCTGCGCGACAGCGTGCAAGCGTCGATGCAACAGTGGTCGGGCCTCGAAGCGGCCCAGCACCTCGCCGATCATTTCGAGGATCAGGCGTTGCTGCTCGTGTTCGGCAAGTTCAACGCGGGCAAGAGTTCGTTCTGCAATTTCCTCGCCGAGCGCTTCGCCGCACACGGGCGCAGCGTGCAGTATTTCCATGTGGATGGGGGCCGCGTCGTCGAAACGTCGGAGCCCTTTAGCGAAGGCGCGACCGAAACGACCTCGCGGCTGCAAGGGGTGCGCCTCGGCGCAAAGCTGGTATTGCTCGACACGCCGGGATTGCATTCGGTGACGCCGGAAAACGCCGCATTGACGCAGTGCTTCATCGATAGCGCCGACGGTGTGTTGTGGCTGACCAGCTCCACCTCGCCGGGCCAGGTGCAGGAGCTCGACGAGCTCGGCCGCGAATTGCATCGGAACAAGCCGCTGCTGCCGGTCGTGACTCGTAGCGACGAGTACGAGGAAGACGAAGTCGACGGCGAACTCGTCAAGTGTCTGTGCAACAAGAGCGCGCCGCGTCGCGCGCTGCAGGAGCACGATGTCAGGGTGCGGGCGGCAGACAAGCTCGTGGCGATGGGCGTCGACACGGCGCTGCTGAAACCGCCGGTGTCGGTCTCAGCGCATGTGGCGCGCGAGGCGGGGCAGACCGCGGCGGCCATGAGTGACGCGGGCTTCGAGCGGCTGTATGCCGCGTTGCTCGACATCACCGGACCGGCGCTTGCGTATAAACGGCGCAAGCGGGCCGAGGTGCTGCTGCATCATCTGGAAGAGAACGTGCTCGGTAAGCTGCAAAGCGAGGTGCTACCGTTGCTTGCCGAACTTGGCGAGTCGTCGCAGGCGGCGCTCGAGCGGCTCGAGCAACAGCAGGAGCAGCTTGCCAACGCGGTGTGGCGCGGCATCGTGCCGACGCTGCCCGCGTTGCTCGATGCACATACTACGACGCATGACGTGATCGGGCTGTGCAATGCGCTGTCGCAATCGATATCCGAGCTGTATCGACGCGAGGCAGACAGGCTGCTGGGCGATTATGTGATCGAGCCCGACGCTTCGCTCGCACGCATCGAGCTGGCTGCCGATGCTGGTTTCGACGATATCGTCGTCGAGCGAACGAGTGCAGATGGACCGGTGCGCGAAGTCGCGGGTATCGACTATGGCCGCCTTCACGCCGCGCTAAGCCGCGCGATTCGCGAGTGCGTGCTGAGTCTGTCAGGCCATGCCGCGCAACGGTGCCGCGCGTCGATCACTCGGTTGACCAAGCTCGCGCGGCGTCTTGAAGCGTCGTTAGCGACGCATGAGGAAGGCTTGCTCGATCTGAAGTCGCAGGTGCGATCGGAATCTGTCTGATGCGCCGTTCAAACGCCCGGCGTCAGCGTGATCGTGAACGATCGCGGGGTCTCACCGTTTTCATCGCGCGGCATCGGATCGGAGCGCTTGACCGCCTCGACGGCGGCCTTGTCCCACGCCCGGTCGCCACTCGATCGAACGATCTTGACCGACTCGAGACTGCCTGACGACGTGCAGTGCACTTCGACCACGGTTTCCCGATGCCCCGGCTTGCCATTCCAGACGATGTTGGGCTGCACGCGCTGCCGGACCAGTTCCGCGTAGTCGAATACTTTCGGCGCGGAGGCCGGTTGGCGAGGCGCGCCCGAAGCGAAGTTTTTCAGCGCGGTGATCAGTAACACCGCCGAACGTCTGCTGCTGTCGAGTTCGGCCAGCGTGATCCATTCGCGCGCTTGTTGCGGCGTCTTATCGAACGCCTGGCGGTAAAGGCGCATCGCCTTGCACCACGCTTCAGGCGAAAGCTCGCCTTGGCGGCCACTCGTCAATAGCCCCAGATCATCCGCATCGTCAGGGTTGCGATTCAGCGCGTCCGCGAGCGACGCCGACAGCGCCAGTTGCCCGCGCAGCCGTTGTCCGGGCGTGACTTGCGGCAGCGGCGTGGTTTGCGTCGACTGTTTGATGAGGTTGAACAGCGCTTGCAGCTGCGTCTGCAGTTCCGCGTCGGTTTCCTTGTCCATCGACAGATAGCGCGACGTGATCAGCTGCAGATTCTTCAGGCCGCCGCAATCGGGCGGCGCGTTGTTCAGCGCGTGCGTCGTTAGGCCCATCAACTGTTCGCGGTCCTGCTGCGAGATGCGCGCCATACCGTCAAGCACGCCTAGCGCGCGAGCGAGCGCGGCGGGGCCCGCCGTAGCCGGATTGCTGTCGGGCGAAAAGTAATAGCGTTGAATGTCCGGATCGGCTGTCAGTTTCTGCGCCCAGTCCGCGAGCAGCTTCGCTTTGGACGAGTCGGCCGTGATGCCTAAGTGGTTGGCCAGTTCCGCCGCATCGAGCGGTTTGCCGGGCAGAAATGGCAACGCGCTCGACAGCAGCGAGGGAGCGCTCGCGCCCGACGCAAAAGACGGCAGACGGGCGGCGCTCGCGTTGCTCGCTGGCGTTGCGGCATCGGCGGGCGGCGAATTGGAAACGAGATTCGACGCGACCGTGGCACCGGCGCCGCTCATGCCGACGATGCAGGTGACGATCAGCGACGCTTTCACCAGGCGGACAGGCCGAGAATTCCAGCAACCGTGCAGGCGCGGCATTTTCATGGTCCTGATCGGATTCGGATCGTGCGCGCGCTGCGCCACGGCTCTGGATTCGCTCAGCGGAGCGATTCGCCCCGAACGTGATTATTTCAACGGTTGATCGCCATCGCGCGGCGCATTGAGCATGCGCTCGACATAGCGCGCAATCAGATCGATCTCCAGATTCACTTTCACGCCATCGCGCAGATGCTTGAGCGCCGTCACCTGCACGGTATGCGGAATCAGATTGATCGAAAACTCGCAGCCGTCGTCGCGATCAGCGACGGAGTTCACGGTCAGGCTCACGCCATTGACCGTAATCGAACCTTTGTACGCGAGATAGCGGCCGATGTCGCGCGGCGCGAGAATGCGCAGCTCGTGCGATTCGCCGACCGGCGCGAAACGCGTGACGGTACCGAGCCCGTCGACGTGTCCGGAGACGATATGTCCGCCGAGCCGGTCATGCGCGCGCAGCGCTTTCTCGAGGTTGACCTCGCCGGTTTCGCCGAGACCGGCGGTGCGGTTCAGGCTTTCGCGCGATACGTCGACTTCGAACGAATGAGCAGTCTTTGCGACCACCGTCATGCAGGCGCCCTGGATCGTGATGCTGTCGCCGAGCTGCACGTCGGCGAGGTCGAGCCCGCCGGCTTCGACGTTCAGGCGTACACCCGCGTCGCCGCCCGTACCGAGCGGCTTGACTGATTCGATGCGGCCCACTGCCGCGACGATTCCTGTAAACATCGTGCTAATCCTTGATCATTGCGAAACGGTGGGGGACACGGCGTCGGTCCCGGGTACGGCTGCCTGTGCGAAGCGCGCGAGAATTCGCAGATCGTCGCCGATCCGCTCGACCGTGTGGAAATTGAGCTTCACGCGGTCTTCGAGCAGGTCGGGCGAGTCCAGATTGAACATGCTCATCGAGTCAATGCCGAGCAGGCTCGGTGCGAGATAGACGAGCAGTTCGTCGACGCAGCCTTCGCGCAGCAGCGAGCCGTTCAGCTTGTAGCCGGCTTCGACGTGCAATTCGTTCACGTTGCGCTCGCCGAGCACGCTCAGCATGCGCGGCAGATCCACCTTGCCGAACGCGTTCGGCAGCGGCACGATCTCGGCGCCGCGCTCGCGCAGCGCAACCGCGCGTTCTTCAAGACGCGCATCGAGTTCGCCGCAGAAGATCAGCGTCGGCGCGCCGGCCAGGATCTGCGCGTCGAGCGGCACGTCGAGCTGGCTGTCGATCAGCACGCGGTGCGGCTGGCGCGGCGTATCGACTGCGCGCACGGTCATGCGCGGATTGTCTTCGCGCACGGTGCCGATGCCGGTCAGGATCGCCGATGCGCGCGCACGCCACGCATGACCGTCGGCGCGCGCGGCCGCGCTCGTGATCCACTGGCTCTCACCTGACGGCAAGCCGGTGCGGCCATCGAGCGATGCCGCCACTTTCATGCGCACCCACGGACGGCCGCGCGTCATGCGCGACACGAAGCCGATGTTCAGCTCGCGCGCTTCGTTCGCGAGCAGCCCGCAGCGCACTTCGATACCGGCTTCGCGCAGCATCGCGAGTCCGCGGCCGGAGACCTGCGGATTGGGATCTTCCATCGCCGCGATCACGCGGCCGATCTGCGCTTCGATCAGCGCGTTCGCGCACGGCGGCGTGCGGCCGAAATGGCTGCACGGTTCGAGCGTCACGTAGGCGGTCGCGCCGCGCAGGTCGTGGCCGCGCGAGCGTGCGTCCTTCAGCGCGCGAATTTCCGCGTGATCCTGGCCGGCAGGCTGCGTGTAGCCTTCGCCGATCACCTCGCCGTTTCTGACGAGCACGCAACCGACGCGCGGATTCGGGTCGGTCGTGTACATGCCGCGCTTCGCGAGCGCGAGCGCGCGTTCCATATGGACGAAATCGGTTTGCGAGAACATCGGTGTCCGTTGTGGTGCGGTGTCTGGGTCGTGCGGGTTGCGGCTTTTGCGTGAGGTCCGGCTTCAGCCCTTCAACGCTGCGAACGCGCCGCGCGCGGCGTCGATCGTCGCGTCGATCACTGCGTCGTCGTGCGCGCTCGACACGAAGCCCGCCTCATACGCGGACGGCGCGAAGTACACGCCGGCGTCGAGCATCTTGTGGAAGAACGCGTTGAAGCGCGGCACGTCGCTCTTCGTGACCTCGGCGAAGCTCGTCGGGATCGACTCGCGGAAGTAGATGCCGAACATGCCGCCGAGCGCATCCGCGGCGAACGGCACGTTTGCTTCGCGGGCGACCCGCGCGAGCCCTTGCGCGAGACGCGTGGTGCGTGCGGCGAGCGTGTCGTAGAAGCCGGGCGCCTGGATCAGCTGCAGCGTTTTCAGGCCGGCCGCGACCGCGATCGGATTGCCCGACAGTGTGCCCGCCTGATAGACGCCGCCGAGCGGCGCGAGGTGAGCCATGATGTCGCGCCGTCCGCCGAACGCCGCCGCCGGCATGCCGCCGCCGATCACCTTGCCGAGGCACGTAAGGTCCGGCGTGATGCCGTAGAGCTGCTGCGCGCCGCCGAGCGCAACGCGGAAGCCGCACATCACTTCGTCGAAAATCAGCACCGAGCCGTACTCGGTACAGAGGCGGCGCAGCGCCTGCAGGAATTCGGGGGTCGCGCGCACGAGGTTCATGTTGCCCGCAACCGGCTCGACGATCACCGAGGCGATCTCATTGCCGAACGCCTTGAACGCTTCTTCGAGTTCGGCGACGTTGTTGTATTCGAGCACGGTGGTGTGCTTCGCGATATCAACCGGCACCCCCGCCGAGGTCGGATTGCCGAAAGTCAGGAGGCCCGAGCCAGCCTTTACGAGCAGGCTGTCCGCATGGCCGTGATAGCAGCCTTCGAACTTGACGATGCGGCTGCGGTTCGTGAAGCCGCGCGCGAGACGCAGCGCGCTCATCGTCGCCTCGGTGCCGCTCGACACCATGCGCACCTGTTCGATCGACGGCACCAGCTTGCAGATTTCCTCGGCGATCTGGACCTCCGACTCGGTCGGCGCGCCGAACGAGAAGCCATTCACGAGCACGCGCTGCACGGCTTCGAGCACTTCGGGGTGAACGTGGCCGAGGATCATGGGACCCCACGAGCCGATGTAGTCGGTATAGCGCTGGCCGTCCGCATCCCAGAAGTAGGGGCCTTGCGCGCGCTGGATGAAGCGCGGCGTGCCGCCGACGGAACGGAAAGCGCGCACCGGCGAATTCACGCCGCCGGGGATCGTGCGTTGCGCGCGTTCGAAGAGGGTTTCGTTTCTGGACATGGCGATGGCTGGAATAGGGAGCAAGGGTTGCGCAGCGGCGTAAAGGGCCTCGGACGATTCCCGCGGACACTTCGCGCAATGCTGGGATGGATCGAGAAATTGTACCGGACTCGGCGCCGGCGGGCTGTGCGGGCGGGCGGCCGCGGCGGCGGGTGTTTTCAGGCCCGGCTGCCTGGCGCGGGCAACGCCGGCGGCTTGCGCTTGCCGGTCAATTCGGCCCAGCGCTTCTCCAGCGCGCCTTCGGCGATCGGCTTGATGATCGTGCCCGAGCTTTGCGCATCCCACGTCTGCACCGAGAACGGATGCACGCGCAGCTGATCGCGCGGGATGACCGGCGCGTGATGCGCATCGACGAGCCAGTCGTAGACGAAGTCGATGCACAGCCGGTAGCCGCGTTTGGTCGACGCGTCGGGGACTTCGTACGGCGCGCGCGTCACGTAGCCCGAGCCGAAGATGCCCTTCGGCTCCTGCGCGACGCGATGCAGGAACACGCGATCGCCGGGCAGGATGCCGCGCGCGAAGCCGCAGCCCCATGCGTCGGTCACCGCTTCGCCGGCCGCCACCCGTTTCGCGATGTCGGGCAGCTCGGGCCACGGCCATTTTTTGGGGCTCCAGATCAGCAGGAAGGCGGTCATCGCGGGTTCGAACGGGATCGGGGGAAGGGGATGGATATGCAGGCGGCAGCTTAACCGATTGACGCTGTTTGCGCCGCGCGGCGCTGCTTCGCGCACAGTCAACGGGTTAACCGTCGCGTACAATCGAGCCGGTCAACTGATGGCCGTTCCCGCTTCACCTGTTCCGCTGCCGATGCCGGCGCGGCGTTCCATCCGGATCTCCCATGTCTCACGTCGTCAAACGCCGGCCCGATGGCCGGCTGATTTTGTTGCTCGGCGCGCTGGCCGCGTGCGGGCCGATTTCCATCGACATGTATCTGCCGAGCCTGCCGACCATCGCGCAGGCCTTCGCCGTCGGCACGGGCGCCGCGCAATCGACGCTGACGAGCTTCATGTTCGGCTTTTCGATTGGCATGCTGTTGTACGGTCCACTGTCGGATACGTATGGTCGCCGGCCGATCCTGCTCGGCGGCATCGTCATGTATGCGCTCGCGAGCATCGCCTGCGCGCTGTCGATCTCGATCGGCTCGCTGGTCGGCTTTCGCTTCGTGCAGGCGTTGGGCGCGGGGGCGGCGTCGGTGCTGGCTCGCGCGATCGCGCGCGACGCGCACGAGCCCGGCGATGCGGCGCGCGTACTGTCGATGATCGCGATCGTCACGGCGATCGGTCCGCTGCTCGCGCCGCTGATCGGCGGACAGTTGCTGCTGCTGGGCGGCTGGCGCGCCGTATTCGTCGCGCTGACGCTGTTCGGGGCCGTGTGCGCGGTGACCGCATTCCTGAAGGTGCCGGAGACGTGGCCGCGCGAGATGCGCGCGCAGTCGGCGCTGCTGAAGTCGTTCGGCGCGTATGGCACGCTGCTCCGCGATCCGGTCGCGTGGGGGCATATGCTGTGCGGCGGCATGGCGTTCGCGTCGATGTTCGCGTACATCACGGCGACGCCGTTCGTGTACATCGAGTATTTCCACGTGTCCGCGCAGCACTATGGCTTCCTGTTCGCGCTGAATATCGTCGGCATCATGTTCGGCAATTACCTGAACACGCGGTTCGTCGGCCGGCTCGGGCCGGTGCCGATCATCTCGTTCGCGGCGACCGTGAGCTTCGTTGCGTCGCTGTTCGTGTCCGTCGTATCGCTGACGGGGTGGGGCGGCTTGTGGTCGATCGTGTTTGGCCTCTTCTTCGTCGTCAGCGTGGTGGGCGTGTTGTCCGCCAACTGCACGACCGATCTGATGCATCGCTATCCGGTCAACGCAGGTGCCGCGGCGGCCGTGTTCGGCGCGGTGCAGCTCGCGCTGGGCGCGTTGTCGAGCCTCGCAGTCGGGCTGTGGCAGGACGGCACGCCGAAGGGCATGGGTATCGTCGTCGGCGTGGCGGGCTGCCTGTGCTTTGTCGGACGCAGGCTCGTGATGCGCTGGCACGGGACGTCGCCGGTTGCGGCTGTGTAGCGTGTGCTGTTTGGGTATTGAGGTCGAGCACTGCACGGGCGCTGTGAAAACGGCGTGAAAGCCGTATGACGCTCGTGCTGCACGGGCCGCGGGCATTGACCGACGCGTGAGTTCACCGGGCGGGTCTCCGGAAAACACCTGGTGTTGCGCGCGCACCACCGTGCGTCGCGGTTTGCATTGCTATGATGAAGTCACTGTTCCTCGGAGCGGCAATCATGGCGATCAAAGACCTGATGAACGGCGAACGGCAATTTGCCGCATTCGCCGAGGCGCAACGGCTGGCCGACAGCGGCGCTTACTACGATTACACCGACATCGAATATGTCTTGCGCTTTGATCAGGGGTTGACTGATGTATCGGCTCTGCTCGATAGCCAGCTGATGCATCGCGATCTGAATCGTCGTTGTGCCGATGCGCGCGAGAAGCTCGAGATGGCGGATGCATGACGCGCAGTGTGCGGGTTTGCGCTGAATGAAGCACGGCGATGAACCGCTCCGGCAATTTCACTTCTGGAGTGGTTGATGACCGATAGCGCGCACGCCCCACGTTTGCCTCACACCCACAATCCCGCCGCGCTGGCGAAACCCGGCGGTCACTACAGTCATGTGGCGGTCGCGAATGGCTTCGTCTTCGTGTCCGGGCAACTGCCGATCAATGCCCAAGGCGAGAAGCTCGCCGATGCGTCATTCGACGCGCAGGCCGAACAGGTTCTGGTCAACTTGAAGGCGGCGCTCGAAAGCGTCGGCAGCAGCGTCGCGCAACTGGTGCAGGTGCGCGTGTATGTCGTCGATGTCGAACATTGGGCTAGCTTCAATCAGATCTACGCGCGCTGGGCCGGTGAGGCAAAACCGGCTCGCGCGGTCGTGCCGGTGCCGCAGTTGCACTATGGGTTCAAGATCGAGGTTGAGGCGGTGGGGGTGGTTTAGTTCGGGATGGTGCAAGCGAGTACCTGAGGCTCCGCAGGCTTTTCTCGTTTTCACGATCACATCCTGCCGAAGCACGCGGCAAAGGTCGAGCATCAACCGGCGATGCCGTGGCGCGACCCTTGCCGCACGGGCGCTTGCGCATACTGTGTCGAACAAGGTTGAGGCGGCCTATCACCGCACCAATTCGGTGGAACAGCGCCGCCCGATGATGGGAGCGTGGGCCGTGCATGTTCGCGGCATAGAGGACTAGTTCACAAGTGCTACCCACAACACTTGCACTGCCGTACAAGCTCGCACAAAAAATCCGACTCGCGAGGATCGGCTTGTGCATTCGAGCGAGGCTTTATCGATATTCATCAATCTCGACCGTGCCGCCCATGGCTTCCATCATGGTGCGAATATCGTCGGGCACATCAGGCACGCGGTCGCCGCTCTCGTTGTCCCAATAACAGAAGAAACGCATCTGTGCGCCAGTGCGCACTAGCAATTCGGGCAGGTCTGATCGGGGCAATGCCAAGCGTTCGACAAGATAGCGAAGGTGAGGCGCAAGAAGATTACTCTGAACATGCCCCTTGCTATCCACACTCCATACACCAATTCGAGCCGGGTACTTGCTAGTGCGCCCAGATGGTGTAGTGCGGAATTGCCCCCGAACGCTCTGCATGTCCGGTTCAACGCGAAAATAGTTTGTCCAGAATTCGGGCCGCTCCACGTCCTGATAGATAGTGAAAGAAGCATGTGCAAGTTGATGGGTCGTTGCCATAACATTCCTTTAGGGTGCCCAACTGTGCATGTTGTCGATAATCACGCCGTTAAATTCCACGTCTCCATCGTCATGCCAGATTACGTTGTTGTCGCCGCGCAATTTGTTGTACTGCTTCATAGCGTGAAGCATGTCGCTGAACGTGTTTTGCTTGTAAGCATCTTGGCGACATAGCGTGGGTTATTGGTGCTCGCGGCGAGCTCAACGACATCGTCGCTCAACGCATCCGGCACATACTCAAACGGCTGCACGTCGCCGAGCGGCGTGGATGCGCCTCTATTGGCAGCTCGGGCTGCGCGCGCAGCGTTCAGCTGGTTTTGCCAGGTGGCCGGATCATACTGGACGGACAAAATGGGTTCGCCGTCTGGGTGACTGCCGGTCCTCGCTACGGGATTCCTTAGCGGCGCGCTGCGGTAAGGTGACGGAAACAGGCCATTACGCGGACCTCTAATGGCAAGCAGTTTGCCCCGGCGAACCTCTTCGAGAAGAGCAACGATGACCCACCAGCCATCGGTGTCAGGGTTACGGTCCCGCACCGTATGAAAAAACAGCCAGTTGCGACCAAGGAGACTCCGGACAAGCTTCCGGTCCTCCTCCCACTCCCTGTGATTCAGTTCGGCAATCTCGAGAAATTCCCGGGTCTCCGCCCTGGCCTTGTGACTGTCTGCTGCCTGGCCAAGGCACGCCTTATAGTGCCGTTCGTCACAGATGACATAACAGGCACCCGGTGCCCGCTGGCAGAACAGCTCCACGGAGTGCATCTCAAATACGGACAGGGACATCGTTGGTCTATCTGAACTCGCTGCCGGGGTTGACAGCATTCAGATAATTACCGTGCGACAGGCAGTCCGTACATGGGCGACCGCCCAAAATCTCCACGGGTTTCGACGAGACAGAACAAAGCGCCCGCAAGAACATTGCGATTTTTCGCGCCCGTCGCGCGACTGCTCGCGGGCAGCGACCGTACCTTTCGTCTATGATCTTTCCGGTCGCTGACGGCACTGGCGCAGCGGATCATCGGGATAAGAAAAACAAAAACCCCGTAAGTCGCTGAACTTACGGGGTTTTGCTTGAAAGACTGGCGGAGGCGGTGAGATTCGAACTCACGGAAGGATTGCTCCTTCGCCGGTTTTCAAGACCGGTGCCTTAAACCACTCGGCCACACCTCCAAACCGCGAATTGTAACCTGGAAAGACTTCGCTGCCGAGTCCAAGCGACCCGGCATCACTGCGGGTCTTTCAGGAATAGCGCTTGCAGATCGTTCAGGAACGCCTGCCCAAGCGGCGTCGGCGCAATTCGTTCGTAGTCGCGCGTAATCAGCTTGCGCCGTTCCGCTTCCTGCAACGCGGGTTCGATCGTCGTAATCGACAGACCCGTGCGTTCGATAAACCGATGCACCGGAAACCCTTCCACCAGGCGCAGCGCGTTCAGCATGAACTCGAACGGCAGATCGCGCGGCCCGACCTCGTGCTCTTCCTGCACGCTTGCCCCGGCCTTGGCCTGCTCGATGAACGTGGTCGGATGCTTATAGCGCGCCTGACGCACGATCCGATTCGGAAACGACAGCTTCGTATGCGCGCCCGCGCCAATGCCGAGATAGTCGCCGAAACGCCAGTAGTTCAGATTGTGTTTGCTCTGCCGATGCGGCCGCGCATACGCGGACACCTCGTAGCGCTCATAGCCGGCCGCGGCGGTGCGTTGATGAATCCAGTCCTGCATGTCTGCGGACGCGTCGTCGTCGGGCAGCGCGGGCGGGAATTTGGCGAACAGCGTGTTCGGTTCGAGCGTCAGGTGATACAGCGACAGATGCGGCGGTGCAAACGACAGCGCCGTTTCCACATCGGCCTGGCATTCAGCGAGCGTTTGCTTGGGCAGCGCGAACATCAGGTCGAGGTTGAAGTTGTCGAACGTGGTCGCGGCGACCTCGACCGCGTGGCGCGCCTGCGCCGCGTCATGAATGCGGCCGAGCGCCTTCAGATGCGTTTCGTTGAAACTCTGGATGCCCACCGACAGCCGGTTCACGCCGCTCGCGCGAAACTGCGCGAACTTGTCGGCTTCGAACGTGCCGGGGTTCGCTTCGAGCGTAATCTCCGCGTCGGCGTCGAGCGGCAGCAGCGCGCGGATATCCGACAGCATTCGATCGAGCCCCGCCGCCGACAGCAAACTAGGCGTGCCCCCGCCGATGAACACCGTATGCACCTGGCGGCCCCAGATCAGTGGCAACGCCATTTCCAGATCGGCGCGCAGCGCGTCGAGGTAGTCGTTCTCCGGGAACGTCTCTCCCTTCCACTCATGCGAATTGAAATCGCAATATGGGCACTTGCGCACGCACCACGGAAAATGCACGTACAGCGCAAGCGGCGGCAGCGACGTCAAACGGATGCCGCCCGGCGATGTGAATGCCTTGACGACACCGTTGCCGATGTCCGCCGGCGTCGATCGGATCGGAATCACGCTTCCTCCGACAAACGTGCGAGCAGTTGCCGCAGCGCGATCGCGCGATGACTGCTGGCGTTCTTGACCGCCGGCTCGAGCTCAGCGGCGCTCGCGTTAAGCGACGGCAGATAGAAGTACGGGTCGTAACCGAAGCCGTGCTCGCCGCGCGGCGCGTCGAGGATTTCGCCGTGCCAGCGGCCTTCGGCGATCAGCGGTTCGGGATCGTCCGCATGACGCACGAGGGCGAGCACGCAATAGTAATAGCCGCGCCGGTCGCTCGCGCTCCGCAGTTCTTCGACGAGCCGCGCGTTGTTCGCCGCGTCGCTTTTCTCGCCGCCGGCGAGTTGCGCGAAGCGGGCCGAGTAGACGCCCGGCGCGCCGCGCAAAGCGCGCACGCACAGGCCCGAGTCGTCGGCGAGCGCAGGCAGGCCGGTCAGCTTCGCCGCGTGACGCGCCTTGGCCAGCGCGTTTTCGACGAAGGTGGGGTGTGGCTCTTCGGCTTCCGGCACATTGAGCGCACCTTGCGGGATCAACTCGATGCCGGCCGCGCCGAGCAGCGCCGCGAATTCGCGCAGCTTGCCCGCGTTGTTCGACGCGAGCACCACTTTCTTCAACGGCATGCCCGACGTTATGCCGTGAGCATCGTTCCCGCCGCTGTCCTGACGAACCTCATTCACTGCTGCACTCCCAGCGCTTCTTTCTGCTTCGCGATCAGCGTGCTGATGCCGTCGCTCGCGAGATCGAGCAGCGCATTCATTTCTTCGCGCGAGAACGGCACGCCTTCCGCGGTGCCCTGAATTTCGACGAAACCGCCCGCGCCCGTCATCACGACGTTCATGTCGGTGTCGCACTGCGAGTCTTCGTCGTAGTCGAGATCGAGCACCGGCACGCCGTCGTAGACGCCGACCGAAATCGCCGCGACGTAATCCGTGATCGGCGAGCTTTCGATGCGGCCCGTGGCGAGCATTCTGGCGACCGCATCATGCGCGGCGACGAACGCGCCGGTGATGCTCGCGGTGCGCGTGCCGCCGTCGGCCTGGATCACGTCGCAATCGAGATTGATCGTGCGCGCGCCGAGCTTTTCAAGATCGAACACCGAGCGCAGCGCGCGGCCGATCAGCCGCTGAATTTCCTGGGTGCGGCCGGTCTGTTTGCCGCGCGCGGCTTCGCGGTCGCTGCGCGTATGCGTGGCGCGCGGCAGCATGCCGTATTCGGCGGTGAGCCAGCCCTGGCCGCGATCGCGCAGGAACGGCGGCACGCTCTCGCTCACGCTCGCGGTGCAGATCACCTTGGTGTCGCCGAACTCGACCAGCACCGAGCCCTCCGCGTGCTTCGTGTAGTGACGCGTGATGCGCACGTCGCGCAACTGGTTGGGCTGGCGGCCGCTGGGGCGTTGGGTGTCGTTGCTCATGTCGGAATGGGTCGCGTTGTGTGCCGAAAGGCCGGAAGAGGGGCGGAGGAAAAACCCTAATTTTACCGCCGATCGAATAGGGCGGTTGCCCATACGCATGGAACACAAGGTTGCGGATGATGAGTGCCGCCCGAGCACGCGAGGGTCATCGTTACGACGAGCGGCAATCCATGCAGTGAAAGCAGCCACGTGCCGGGCCGCATCCGTGCCCGCTCGCGAGCGGATCGCGCGGCCAAAAATGGGATAATGCCGATTCCCCGCCCCGCGTCTCGTACACGCCGGGCGATCCGCTTCTCAGGCCATCGTCGAACGCATGGCCGCAATCGCGAGAAATACGATGATCTACAGCATGACTGGCTATGCGAGCGCTACGCGCGAACTCGTGGCGGCATCGGGCACTGGTGGCGTCAGCGTGTCGGTCGAATTGCGCACGGTGAACTCGCGCTTTCTCGATTTGAACTTCCGCATGCCGGAAGACGTGCGCGTCGTCGAACCGACGCTGCGCGAAATGCTGATGAACAAGCTGTCGCGCGGCAAGGTCGACATTCGCGTGAATCTGCAGCGCAGCGAGCAGTCGGCGAACGCGGGTGCGATCAACCGCGACGCGCTCGCGCAGCTCGCGCAGCTGGAACGCACGGTGCTGGACACGTTTCCGGAAGCCGGCCGTCTGCGGACTGGCGAAATTCTGCGCTGGCCGGGCGTGCTCGCCGAAAGCGGTATCGCGCCCGAGACGTTGCGCGACACGGTGCTCGCGTGCGGCAAGCAGGCAATCGCGGACCTGATCGACGTGCGTGCACGCGAAGGCGCGCAACTCGCGACGATGCTGCTCGGCAACGTCACCGAAATGGAAACGATCGTCACGAAGATCACGCCGCTCGTGCCCGAGCTGATTGCGCGGCATCAGCAGAAAATCGTCGAACGTCTGCAGGAAGCGCTCGGCATCGCGGCGCCGGATGGGGCCGCGACGATCGTGTCGCGCGAAGAGATCAACGAGCGGATTCGCCAGGAAGTGACGATGTACGGCATTCGCATCGACATCGCCGAAGAGCTGTCGCGCCTCACCGCGCACCTGAACGAAACGCGTCACGTGATCGAGAAGGGCGGCAAGGTCGGCAAGCGGCTCGACTTCATGATGCAGGAACTGAACCGCGAAGCGAACACGCTCGGTTCGAAGGCGGCGGCGAAGGAACTCGCGGATTCGTCGATGACGCTGAAACTACTGATCGAACAGATGCGCGAGCAGGTACAGAATCTCGAATAAGGCTGGAGCACTACACATCATGACCGACCACCATACTCGCGAAGCCGGCGCGCCGCGCCATCCGTACGCCGGCGCCTATCCCGGCAATCTGTTCATGGTCGTCGCGCCGTCGGGCGCGGGCAAGTCGACGCTCGTCAACGCGCTGCTCGCGGGCGACGACGCGATCCGTCTGTCGATCTCGTACACGACGCGCCCGCCGCGTCCGAAGGAGCAGGACGGCGAGCACTATCACTTCACGACCGTCGAAGACTTCATGCGGCGTCACGACGCGGGCGAGTTTCTCGAAAGCGCTGAAGTGCACGGCAATTACTACGGCACGTCGCGCGTGTGGATCGAAGAGCAGATGAAAAACGGCCATGACGTGCTGCTCGAAATCGACTGGCAGGGCGCGCAGCAGGTGAAGAAGCAGTTCCACAACGCGGTGGAAATTTTCATTCTGCCGCCGTCGCTCGAAGCGCTCGAAGAACGTCTGAAAAAGCGCGGCCAGGACGAGCCGAACGTGATCACGCGACGCCTGCTCGCGGCGGGCGGCGAGATCGCGCACGCGGCCGAAGCGGAGTACGTCGTGATCAACGACAATTTCGATCGTGCGTTGGCTGAGTTGCAGTGCCTCGTCGGCGCGACGCGCTCGCGCTTCGCGTCGCAGTACGCGCGTCACACGCAGCTTTTCATGCAGCTCGGCATCCACCTGCCGCACGCGTGAGCGCGGCGTGCCGTCAGGCACATAAGGTAGAATAAGCAACATACTGAGAAGGAACCCAACATGGCCCGCATTACCGTCGAAGACTGCCTCAAACAGATCCCGAACCGTTTCGAACTCGCGCTTGCCGCAACCTATCGCGCGCGTCAGCTCGCTCAAGGCCACACGCCGAAGATCGAAAGCCGCGATAAGCCCACCGTCCTCGCGCTGCGTGAAATCGCATCGGGTCAGGTCGGCGTCGAAATGCTGAAGAAGGTGCCGGTCTAAGGCGCACGGATTTTCGTTTTCGACTCGTCCGGTATTCGCCACACCGGATTGCTCAACGTGCAGAACTGTGTCCAACCCTGACCGCTACCGGAGGCGACCATGAGTGCTACCCCGCCCACCGCCACGGAAGCGGAACACGACACCGACGCGCCGTCGTCTGCACGCAAGTACATCGACGCGGTCCTCGAGCAATCGTTTCGTCATCTGTTCGGGCCGACCGCCACGCCGGAGCAGCCGCGCCGGCACGACGTCGTCTCCATCGCCAATCTGACGTCCGCGCTGTCCGGCTATCTGCCGCCGGAAGAAATCAAGGACGTCAAGGCGGCGTTCCACTTCAGCGACGAAGCCCACCTCGGCCAGTATCGCCAGAGCGGCGAACCCTACATCACGCATCCGGTCGCAGTCGCGGAAATCTGCGCGGGCTGGAATCTCGACGCCCAGTCGATCATGGCGGCGCTCTTGCACGACGTGATGGAAGACCAGGGCGTAACCAAGGCGGAGCTCGCCGAGCGCTTCGGCGCGAAGGTTGCGGAACTGGTCGACGGGTTGTCCAAGCTGGACAAGATGGAGTTTCGCAATCGCGAGGAAGCGCAGGCGGAGAACTTCCGCAAGATGCTGCTCGCGATGGCGCGCGACGTGCGCGTGATCCTCGTGAAGCTCGCCGACCGGCTGCACAACATGCGCACGCTCGGCGCGGTGCCGCCGGAGAAACGTCGCCGCGTGGCACGCGAAACGCTCGACATTTACGCGCCGATCGCTCACCGGCTCGGTCTGAACAATACCTATCGCGAGCTGCAGGACCTGAGCTTCGCGAATTTCAACCCGCACCGTTACGCGACGCTCGAAAAAGCCGTGAAGGCGGCGCGCGGTAATCGTCGCGAGGTGGTCGGCAAGATTCTCGAATCGGTGCAGCGCGCGATTGCCGACGCAAAGATCGACGCCGAAGTCACCGGTCGCGAGAAAACCATCTTCAGCATCTACAAGAAGATGCGCGACAAGCAGCTGTCGTTCTCGCAGGTGCTCGACGTGTATGGTTTTCGCGTGGTCGTCGACAGCGCGCTCGAGTGCTATACCTGCATCGGTGCGCTGCATGCGCTGTTCAAGCCCGTTCCGGGCAAGTTCAAGGATTACATCGCGATCCCGAAGGTGAACGGCTATCAGTCGCTGCATACCACGCTCGTCGGCCCGTTCGGCGCGCCGATCGAGTTTCAGGTGCGCACACGCAAGATGCACGAGATCGCCGAAGCGGGCGTTGCCGCGCATTGGCTGTACAAGAACGGCAGCGCCGACCTGAACGACGTGCAAAAGCGCGCGCACCAGTGGCTGAAGTCGCTGCTCGATATTCAGAGCGAAGCGGGCGATTCGAGCGAATTCCTCGAGCACGTAAAGATCGACCTGTTCCCGGACGCGGTCTACGTGTTCACGCCGAAGTCGAAGATCATGGCGCTGCCGCGCGGCGCCACCGCGCTCGACTTCGCGTATTCGATCCACAGCGACCTCGGCAACCAATGCGTCGCGGTGAAGATCAACAACGAGCTATTGCCGTTGCGTACCGAGCTGAAGAGCGGCGACATCGTCGAAGTCATCACGGCGCCGTATTCGAAGCCGAACCCCGCATGGCTAGGCTTCGTGCGCAGCGGCAAGGCGCGCTCGGCGATCCGTCATTATCTGAAGACGATGCGCCTGAACGAGTCGGTGCAACTCGGCGAGCGTCTCGTCGATCAGGCGTTGAAGGGCTACGGCCTCGCGCTGTCGGACGTGACGCCGGAAGCGTGGGAAAAGCTCGTGCAGTGGACGGGCAACAAGAATCGTCAGGAAATTTTCGCGGACATCGGTCTCGGCCGGCGCGTCGCGGCGGTGATGGCCAAGCGCATCGAAGTGCTGATGAGCGGGCGCGACGCCGACGACGACGGCTCGCGCTCCGAGTCCGGTTCGACGCCGCATGCGCCCCCGGTCGTCATCACCGGTACGGAGGGCATGTCGGTGCAACTGTCCGCGTGTTGCCGTCCGATTCCGGGTGATGACATCATGGGCTATATCGGCATCGGCCTTGGCATGGCGATCCATACCACCGACTGCCGCGTTGCGCAGCGTATCCACCGCCGCGATCCGGGGCGCTGGATCGACGTTGCGTGGGCGCCGCAGCCGGGGCGTCTGTTCGATGTCGCGGTCAAGGTGCTGGTTAAGAATACCAAGGGCGTGTTCGCCCGCGTAGCGGCCGACATCACGTCGGCGGACGCGAACATCGTCCATATCGCGATGGACGAAGATCTGTCGCAGGAATCCACGATTCTGCGCTTCGTGATTCAGGTCAGCGACCGTGTGCACCTGGCCAATGTGATGCGGCGCGTGCGCACCAATCCTGACGTGATGCGCATCACGCGTGAGCGGCCGAGCGAAGAAGGGCATCACCGCCACGACGGCGGCATGCGTATCGACCGCGAGCGCGCGGATTACTGAGCGGCTTCGGACTGGGCGTCGGCGCGGCCCGGACTGGCGCGTCACGCAAGTCAGGCATCTTTCGTGCGGCTCAGGATACAACTGAAGGCAGGTCTCACCTGAACCCCGGGGAGAACGCAGATGAACGTATCCGACCTCGCTGGCGTGGCGCTCGATTACTGGGTGGCGCGCAGCCTGCACGACTTCGTGCGTGAAATCTACTTTACCGATAGTGGCGAGACTGTTGCGATCCGCGGCAACGATCGAGGTCGTCCGTGGGATGGGCGTTTCACGCCTTGCGCGTCATGGGAGACGGCTGCCGTTGTGCTCGAGCGCGCGATGCGGCTCGATGTGCGCGAGCAGAACGAAAAAGGTGCGTTGTGCGTCGCGGAGTTCAAGGGCGGACAGCGGGCCTCGGAGGGGAGCGGCGAGTCGCTGCGCATTGCTTTGCTGCGGGCGTTCGTCGCGAGCCATTTCGGCGATACCGTCGACGACGTGCTGCGCGAGCGCCAGGCACTGACCGGCATGCGGGCCGAGACGATCAGTGAGCAGACGGTAGGCGGGGTCGTCGAGGACTTGCCGCACCCGGACGGGCAGATTGGGGATATCCAGTCGCCGCCGCGTTGAGCTGGCGCACGGTGCGCCAGAAAAACAAAGGGCCTTCCGATTGGAAGGCCCTTCATAGGTGGCGCGGCTGGCAGGATTCGAACCCACGACCCCTTGGTTCGTAGCCAAGTACTCTATCCAACTGAGCTACAGCCGCACGCAAACGGTGATGCTTACTGCAAAAACCGGTGAAACCTGAGAACTCTCAGCAAGGCAGTTCTCGAATAAGGTGGCGCGGCTGGCAGGATTCGAACCCACGACCCCTTGGTTCGTAGCCAAGTACTCTATCCAACTGAGCTACAGCCGCACACAGAAACGAGATTATAGCCAACAGATTTGAAAAATGGAAGCCCATCACGGCGATTTGTGTCGCGGGCCCGATCGTGTAACCTTTTATCAGGTTGTTGCTAGCTGCTGTTAACGGACGATTATGAACAAGGCCTTTGTCAAAGAGTCGAGCGAGGACAACGACGACGATCTCGACGTCACCCAGCCCGACGTGCCCGCAGGCACCAAAAACTACATGACTCCCGCCGGTCATCGGCGTATGCGCGATGAATTGCTGCATCTGATCGATGTCGAGCGGCCCGAGGTCGTCAAGCTGGTGTCGTGGGCGGCGTCGAACGGCGACCGCTCGGAGAACGGCGACTACATCTACGGCAAACGACGTTTGCGCGAAATTGACCGTCGCATCCGTTTCCTGACCAAGCGGCTCGATCTGGCCGAGGTCGTCGATAGCAGCCGGCAGGAAAACGTCGATCAGGTGTTCTTCGGCGCGACGGTCGATTACGCGACCGAGGACGGCGAAGAGCATAAGGTGACGATCGTCGGTGTCGACGAGGTCGACTTGGACATTGGGCACGTAAGCTGGATTTCGCCCATTGCGCGTGCGTTGCTGAAGGCCAAAATCGGCGATACGGTCACGCTGTTCACGCCGGCCGGGCCGCAACCGATCGACATTCTCGACGTCAAGTACCCGCCACCCGATGCCGGCCGCTAGGGCGCTGGCGGAGGCGCAGGCAAAGTCTGGCGAAAGACCACTTCGGCGCGAACATAAAAAAGGCGCCGCGAACGGCGCCTTCTCTACTGCCAGTCCTTGCGCGGTGCTTAGAAGCGGTGACGCAGACCAGCCGTCACAGCGACTTGCTTGTTGTTGCCCGAAGCGTTACCCACGCCATTGATGAAGGCGGGGACGATCGAGCCTTCGTTTGCTGCCTGATACACGCCTTGCAGGTACACGTCGGTACGCTTGGACAACGCGTATGCGGTTTGCAGATCGACCTGGTTCCAGTGCACGTGCGTGCTGGACAGGTTAGCGCGGGTGTACGTGTACGCGGCGGCAATGCTGATCGCAGGTGTCAGAGCGTAACGAGCGTTGCCCTCGAAATTCTGGAACTGGGCGCTGTTGGACGGGAAGCCGATACCGCCCGAGACACCCGATGAACCCTGGCTGATGCCGACGAGGCCATGCAGGTTCGTCTGCGAGTACACGATGCCAACGGTTGCCGGGCCGAACGCATAGTTGGCGCCTGCGCCCCATGTTTGCTGACGTTGCGCGAAGAACGTGTTGTCGCCCGACACTGCGCCACCCGAATTGAACGCTGCGGCTGCGCTGGTTGCGCCGTTGGCGTTCAGTTGCAAGTAAGCGGCTGCGACGTTCAGGCCGCCCCAGTTGTACGATGCGCCCGCGCTGTATGCGCGGTTGTTCGCGAAGCCGCTAGCCTGGTTCGAAAAGCCGTACAACGCGCCGAACTTGAAGCCGCCGTAGTTCGCGCTCGTGTACTTGGCCGAGTTGTTGATACGGAACGAGTTGTTCAGGTTGTCGTTGTCGAACGGGTGGGCGAACTGGGTGCCGCCGTATTGCGTGCCGGTGAGCGCCAGCGGGCCGACGAAGTCGACCATGCTGTCATATTGACGGCCGAGCGTGACAGCGCCGAACTGGTCGCTCGACAGACCAACGAACGCCTGCCGGCCGAACATACGGCTTTGCTGCTTGAGCGTGCCGTCGTTGATGCCAAAGCCGTTTTCCAACGTGAAGATGGCCTTCAGACCACCGCCAAGATCTTCAGCGCCACGCAGGCCCCACCGGCTACCGTTCACCGAACCGCTCGTCATCGCAACGTTGGCGCCGTGCTGAGTAGCACTGACGCGCTGGTTGTTCGTATAAGTAATCCCGGCGTCGATCAGGCCATACAGGGTGACGCTACTTTGCGCGTGCGCTGCCGTGACGAAAACGCCCGACAGGGCAGCGACCATGAGTGTCTTCTTCATTGATATAACTCCAAGAGCGAGAGAGGTATAAAACCCTGGCTTAGGAGACCTTCACGCGAGCGCTGCGAGAAGCGGAATCCGCGTGAGAAGCGCGTTGACCAGATCCGCGCCGGTTTCCGATTACGCAGAGTGTAGAGAGACACTTCCGGGAGTTGATGTTCCGATTCGCGCAATAAAGTATTACGCAACGAGAAACGATCATGCTTCGCCATTTGAGCCTTATGGATAAAGGCTTTGCGCCGACTCGGCGGCATTCGGCGTCTGATTTTTCCTAAAGCGCGTTGCTGATTCGCGACACCGAACGATCCGGAAAAACAACGGCAACAAATGCGGAAAAACGATTGTTGTTATTCCGGCAATAGACGATTGTTAATCGTGTGAATAATCGAAATTGAATACGACCGCTATACTTTAATTTCTGCTTTTCGAAGCAGACTTTTTCGTTGACGAAAAAGATCTCCAACCTTTGTCAGCGCGACCTTCCAGTCGCGCTTTTTTTTGGGCGAACGATCTTCGCGAGCTGCTCTAGTGAGCGGGTGCGGTGCCTTCCGCGTCGCCCCAATCATCCTGCGCGGACACGCTCCAGTCTTCGATCACATAACGGCGCGCATCCATCGGCGAGGAGAGCAAATTCTGCCAATGGTCCCCGTGCCACATTGGATCGAAGTCGAAAACCGTGGATGAGTCCGTGGTTGCAGGTTGGTCTGGTATGGCCTTTGCAGGCGAATGAGTGAGCCAGGCGAAGAGACGGCGAATTTCCTGGAACATGACAACCTCCTGAAGCACATCGCTACCACTGATATGCATCATGCGAGTCGGACTGCGCAGCAACAAGTCGGACAAACACTTACGCAAACTTGGATTTTGTTACATTCCCATTGCATGTTTTTTGCAAGTTTTTCCGTTTCCTGGCTGGTTAAATCATTCCAGGTAACTTTGACAGTCTGCTATATCCATGCGATTTGAAGTGATATCTCTTTATACGCTAAACGCATATGAAAAGTTTACTTGACGGCGATTCTCTGTTCCCCGTATAACGGAAAAGCCGAATTTGATTGCTGTTTCTGGTTTTTTGTCTTGATCAGATATGGGCAACTGAATCGGGGTGGGATCGATTCAAGGGCGATGCCCGCTTTGCATAAATCACCGAGGGAAAACAGGAAATGGAAACTGGTGTCGTCAAATGGTTCAACGATGCTAAGGGTTTTGGCTTTATCACGTCGGACGCGGGTGGCGAGGATCTTTTTGCGCACTTTTCGGAGATCCGCAGCGAGGGCTTCAAGTCGTTGAAGGAAAACCAGCGGGTGTCTTTCGAAGTCAAGACCAGCCCGAAGGGCAAGCAGGCGGCCAACATTCAGCCGCTGTGAATGCGCTGCGCCGGGCGCGCCGCCCGCGCAGTCGGGAGCCAAAAACCCTCGCCGTCGCGCGAGGGTTTTTTATTTTATCCAGCCAGGATCTTCGGTAACTGCGTGGTTCAACGATACGTATTATTGTCGGAAGATAATTCATTGAAACGGATTGGCTACTCCGGATTATTGGTTTAAGCGTCCGCGGGATATCTGCGCAAATTGGGGGTCCCTGTCGACGCAGTTTCTGCCTGCGGACGGCGCACAGTGTGGATGCGCACCGTCCAGCTGGTGCATACTTGCCGCAAATTCACGCATCCGAATCTCTTGCCCCATGTCTGAACTGCTTTCGCCGGAACCGGCACTCGATGCACCCATCGTTTTCGTCGACCTCGAGACGACCGGCGGCTCGACGAGCGAGCACCGCATTACCGAGGTTGGCGTCGTCGAAGTCGGGCCGGCCGGCGTATCGCGGTGGAGCAGCCTGATCGACCCGCAGCAGCCCATTCCGTCGTTCATCCAGCAACTGACCGGCATCACGAACGATATGGTGCGCGGCGCACCGACGTTCGAGTCGATCGCGCCTGCGCTGTTCGAGCGCCTGAACGGCAAGCTGTTCGTCGCGCACAACGCGAGTTTCGATCGCGGATTTTTACGCGGCGAATTTCGTCGCGCCGGAATTGCGTTCGATCCGGACGTGCTTTGCACGGTACGGCTGTCGCGCGCGCTGTTTCCCGGCGAAAAGCGCCATGGTCTCGACGCGCTCGTCGAACGTCATGCGCTGGTGCCGTCCGACCGTCACCGCGCGCTCGCCGACGCCGATCTGATCTGGCAGTTCTGGCAGCGTCTACCGACGCTCGTACCGCTCGACGCGCTGCGTGCGCAGATCGAGCGCACCACGCGTCGCTACCGGCTCGCCGGCGACATCACCGAAGACCTGCTCGACACCGCGCCGGCAGGCTGTGGCGTGTATGCGTTCTATGGCGAAGGCGATGCGCCGCTGTATGTCGGCCGCAGCGTGCGCGTGCGTCAGCGGCTGCGCTCGCATCTCACCGGCGAGCGGCGTTCGTCGAAGGATATGCGGCTTGCGCAGCTGGTGCGGCGCGTCGAATGGCGCGCGACGGGCGGCGAACTCGGCGCGATGCTCGCGGAGGCGCAGTGGATCGCGACGCTGCGGCCGGGCCACAACCGTTTGCCGCGCGTGACGAAGAGCGATCCCGCGAGCGCTCCCTGGCCGTTCGACGGGCCGATCGTGTTCGAGGAGCGTGAGGACGCACAGCGCGTCTTTCACGTGGTCGATCGCTGGCGTTACCTCGGGCACGCGCCGTCGCTCGTGCAGGCGGGGCAACTGCATGCGTCGACGCTGGCGGGGGCGTTCGAATTGTCGACGTACCGTATCCTGCAAAGCCACCTGGCGCGTGGTCTGCGCGTGATGCCGTTGAGTGTGCCGCGTGACGCGCCCGAGTCGAGCATCGTCCTATGACGCCTATGCAGTGTGCGCTCGCCGCAGCGTTGCCGGAATCAGCCGGTCGCGCCGACTCCACCGGTCTCGCACACGTGACCTAGCGCGCGCGTCATCGCGCTGGAATGCGCGGAGTCATAGCGCGTCAGCGTTTTCCAGTTAGCCAGCGATTGCGCGACGCGCGACGGACAATCGTCCGCGGCGCGCAGCGGCTGCACGCGCGCCAGGCTCGCCATCAACGATTGCGTCAGCTTGTCGAGTTGCGGTCGCGTGCTGGTTGCGAGATCGGGCGCGGGACCTTGCGGCGGCTGGGTGCTGCGCCATTTCGCGAAGAGCGCGTTCTGCACGTCTTTGCTCGCATCGATCTGATCCCGGAAGAACGCGCGGGCGAACGCCGGATCGACGTTTGCCGCCGCGGCGCGCTTTTCGACTTCGGCGAGCAGCGCGTTTTCGCGCGGCGTATCGGTGATCGGCTGATGGTTCGCCCACTTCCAGCGCGCGACCGGCTCCGCGAGCGCGAGACGCTGCGAAACCAGTGCGATCAGGTTCGTGAGCGCAGTGTCGTCACCATCGGCGAGGGCAGGGGCGGGCGAGAAAGCGACGGTGGCGGCGATGGCGAGCGCGCATGACGCGCCGAAGCGATGCAAACGATTCATGAGGTGGACGTGGCCGGGCGGCCGTTGACGGAAAAACCAAAAGAATAAATGATGCCCGGCAAACGGCGCACGTCGGGCCGCTTTACACAAGTTGACGGAGAGGTAATTGGGCGCGGGAAGGGCGCGCGTATTCGTACGCTCGAGCCGTGCGGCCCAGCGTAGCTGCTCTGATCAGGCGAGCTGACCCAGCGTCCTGACGGAGGCGTCGGACGCGTAATGACGGCGCGAAAATTCGCCGCGCATGAAATCAACGGGCGCGAATGCTGCGCCGCGCCAGTGGTCCGTTACTTCGGATCGCACGACTTGCGTTGTTCGTCGAAGAAAGCGCGAACATGCTCGGGAAGTTCGGCTCCCAAAAACTCGACGGCCACAGGTTCCGGATCCGGGTAAAAAACTTTGTCCGGGGTCGGAATCTTCGGTGGTTTGGCATCCATGATCTTTCTCCTTTGCGAACCGATTATCGGCCTCGTTCCCCGCATCGCACCAGTGTCCGATGCGCGTCATACATACTCTGTTGCTTTAACGGCACAAGCCGACACATCAGCAGAGGGATTGAATAAAATTTATCGTCTAACTATCGGTTGGGTTTCGCGATCTGCTTGATCTGCTTAATTGCCAGCGCCAAATCGTCTCAATCCGGCTCCCCTCCGCCATTCCCTCTCGCGCCTTGCCCCGCCTGCGTTTGAGCACGACCGATCGATATTTCCGTGCACTGGATTTGACGTTCTTTGTGAATAACACGTGACAAATTTGTGCGTTGCCGCATTGGCAGGATTTTCGCGTTCGTGAACTGAACGTTCGTAATTTGCGGATTGCGTAACTGTCTGCCTAATACCTAGTAAACGGCACATTCCGCGCCGCGTTGACCGGATAAAACACCGTTTAAGGAATTTGTCGTTAATTAAATGCTGACAGTGGGTTGGCAAACCCATTCCCGGATTGCTGTGACAAAAGGACTGCATTTGGCGACAAGTCGAACGTAGGCCGCCGCGCCTCCTATGATTGAAGCGACTACCGATGAATCGACGTGCGTTGGCAGACGGACGCGCGACGCGCCGAGCGGATCATGACGTTCTGCATGTTTGGGAGAGAGGTCGCAATGGAAAACGCTGTGTACTGGGACGGACGTCAGGTTGGCATCGAGTGCGCCGGCAGGATCTTGTGGTTTGCGTCGGCACCCGCGCAAGCGATAGCCGCATACGGCGCGTCCGAGCAGCCGACCCCACGGGCCGATGCCGTCGTTGCGCGCAACCTTGCGATGCAACGGTCGTACGACCCGCTCCGCGTTCCAGACTAGGCTGGAACGCGCGCACCGCACGCGAGAACGTGCTCGTCCACACATGGGTCTCGAGAACAAGCTGAACTGGCACTTCGTGTCGTAGTCGATCAGTGCCGAACGGCATCGCTTGCTACAGGCTGTTTCGGCTCGTCAAGGCGGCAGACCGGCAATGTTTCGCGCGACGGCAAAACAAAAAGCCCAGTCATGAGGACTGGGCTTTTTGCTTGAAACTTGATGGTGCCGGAAAGAGGAATCGAACCCCCGACCTTCGCATTACGAATACTTTTCAATGCACTAGCGAGTTGCAATTATATCAGGAGTGCACCACGAACGATTCGCGAGTGAACGATCTGTTGCCTTCAGGGGGTTTCGCCCGCTCGGGCCTTGGGTCTGAAACGACAATCGTCGCCATCGTCACCACGGTCCGGATTTCGGGCCTTGCTGCGAACGTTTGGCGCCGCTCATTCTCCTGCCTTCGCGGTCAACGCGAAGCCTGACTTCAACGGGGCGCGACGACGACACGCAGAGTCCCAGCCGGTGGCGCATGCGGGCCATTCAGGCTTGTAGCCGCTTTGCCGAGAGCCTGTTCAAACGCATACGTTAAGACTGTGAACGGAGTACGGACCCACGGTCTGCCGAGGAAGCGCTGCTCACCGGCGTTAGCCTCATCCTCCGAGTTCGTTCTTCCCACGACGGTTACGCCTGCCGGTTGTCCGTCGAAGTCCATTGGCGCAGGTTGAGCGTCACCGCTTGGCACAATGGGCTCGGGCGGAGTTACGGGCCAACCGGCGTCTTGCAACACCCTCCAGACCTGTTGTGCAACATCGAAGCACTCGGGGTCGTCCCTCAGATAGACGATCTGGACAGGGGTCGGCGTGCTTCCCCTCAGCGCATCCAGAAAGTCCTGGCGTCGGAGTTGGCGAGGTCCAACCTGATTGCGAAGCTGCTGAAGTTTTAGGTTGGCATCTGCGGCAGACGCATTAGAGGTGGCGGCCAGTGCGTTAGCTGCTGCGATTCTTTGGTCGGCGTCCCGCTGCACCACTGAACTCACTTGGCGGCTAATGATCGCCCCAGCAAGGCCCGAAAAAGCCGCTGCCGCACCGGTGAGAGCGGCAACCCATATCAGCCAGACGGATACGTTGTCCCAGAATTCCAGCGGTTTCCCCCAGACCTGCATATGGCCTCCAAGCCTGAACTGTCACGGACAGATCATATCGTCATCAGTCGGCGCCTCCACCTTGCGAGCGTCCAACTGTAGCGCGAACGAGTACGACTCGGATCGACCTTTCGCTACTAGCCTGTCCCAGTTCGAAGCGTACGAGCCGTCCGGTATTATCGAATACCTGCGCGGGCATATCGTCCGCCCGCCCGCCGCCTGATCAATAGGAGATCCACGCAATGAACCATAGCGAATATTACGAAAGAGGCTATCGCGCCGCCGTGCGCACTATCGAAGCTGGGGAAGACTGGACGGAGCGCGGGATGCCATCCTCCCGCTGGTCCGAAACCGAACAGCGGGATTACTCGTGCGGCTACCGGGCCGCCGTTGGTGTCCTGTATGGCTTCGAGATAGAAGGCCTCACGGACTGAGGGCGGGACGCACGCGCGAACGTTTTGCCGCGCACGTGATGCTCAACGGCGAGGATCAGGACGCCTACATCGCGAGCGAAAATCCCGAACGGCGTGAACTCATCGCCCAACAGCTACGCGAGACCCCGCAGCAGTCAGACCGCCAGATCGCGACAGAGCTTGGTGTCTCGCATCCGACCGTCGCAGCCGTACCGAAGACCTTGAATTATCGGGAGACGTGGAAAAGCTTTCCACGCGCACTGATTCGTAGGGCCGTGTGCGCGAGGGGGCGGATGGCACGACTCGGATCGACCTTTCGATTTTGGCAGGGCGTCCATGGCCGTGGGCGGTCGTCGTGGGTAGCTCCGCTTATACTTCCGCGACCAACAAGAAAATGGGGTGAACTATGGTGGCGGAATGGGCGGCCAGAGCGAGGCTATCAGCGCTATGGTGCAGGCTAATCGGCTTGTGGATGTGGCGGACCGGGTTGAAATATGTTTTCTGGGCGTTGCTTCCCATTGCCGTCTGTTCGCTGATCCCGATTTCCCGACATTTCACCGATCTCTCAATCCGTATAGCAGGCGCCGGCCTCCAAGGCTGGGGGCTGTTTTACATCGTCATCGGCATCACAAGGACAAGGCAACAGTTCAGTCTTCCGTCCGTCTCGCAATTTTTCGCCCAGCGCCTGAGAGAGTTCCCGCGTTATCCGGCACCTATCACCTCGTCCGGCAATATCACTGCTGCGGCCGCCACATCGAGTGGATGGGGTACGGTTACGGTGGGCGTTGCCGAGCCGCGTGATGTCGAATCACGGCTGGACGCCCTTGAAAAGAATCTTAGCGAGTTCAAGACGACTGTAGCCAACCAGCACGGCGAAACCCTCGCACAACTACGCAGGCAGGACGCGGAACTGGAACGCGAGCGTACCGAGCGCGCCGAGCAGGATACGCACGTGAAGTCCATGTTGCACGAGACCGCGACTGGCGGTCTCGATCTCGCTGTTTATGGCGTCATCGCAGTCTTCTTCGCCACGATCTGCTGCACCTTTTCTCAGGAACTCTCCCAGCGTATCAGGACTGAAGACGCTCAGTCCGCCTCGACGCAGATCATTGCTAATCCCGGGCAACCGGAGACACACGGATAAGAGCGGAAAATGCCCCGCTGCGTGAGCGGGGCAAGGACACGTCGCGTGGGATTCCTGCGGCCTCCGCGCGGGCCGTGCGCGGCTGTTGTCGTGGGGGGCACCTGCAAAGATTTCTGGATCACGGCGGAAACCCCGGGCGAAGGTTTTCTTCCATACGCGCGGATCAGGACTTGGGGGTCAAAACGCGCTCGCATGGGCGTCACCCGGTCTTCTACCCCGGTAGGAAGCGGGCGGCGAAGCGTCGCCTTCGTGCTCGGACCGCCGTGGCTGTCAGGAGGGCGGTCGGTCATCCGCACGACATCTCTGCCCGCCTGCTCATCGATGCTCTACGATACTGTAGCGACAGCCTGTGGGAGCGAGCAGATGTCCCTGTTCAGTTTCATGAAGCCAACGCGTGACGTGTCCGTTGCCTTCAGCCTCGATGGAATCGAGAAAGTCGTCTATGGCCAGACCGACCTTGTCTTAGATCGATTGCAGATCATAGGGGCCGCGCTGTCCTACTTTCCCCTGAAAAAGGAAGCCGCCGAGCCGTCGATCGAATGGGCGTACAAGCTTACCGACGGAATGACTTCAGACCAGGCGCAGGAAGCTTTCGACGGCGTCATCAGTCTCATGGAAACGCTTAAGAATGGCAGCGAAGGACCATTTAATGCGGACGGGATGTTGACGACTACCGCAGCGGGTGCAGCCGTCACAATGAAGGGCTTCACAACCGATTTTCCGTTTCGCGGCGTGAGCGAGCGAATGCCGGGCGGCCGTGTCGATCGACGTCTAGCTGAAAGGAGCGGAGACCGCCTGCACCTCAGATTATTCGTTGAAGACGGCGATGAACTAGCCTCAACGGTGGACTGGAACGTTGACAAAGCGACAGGGCGCATCAGCTTTTCTTTGAAGGAAGCACGCTACTGGCAAATCAAGGACTACGGTCGGGTGTTATTGAATCAGGTGATCGAAGCGAATGGGAAAATAGGTACTTGAAGATCGAAGAGTCGATTTTCGACGTCGACGCTCACGGCTTCTTCCCAGGGCCGGCGCGCCAGCGCTGCTTGCGCAACCGGTCGCGTTCGCGGCGGCTTTTCGCCGTATCGAGCGGTGCCGGACTCAGTTCGCGCTCGGGTGGCCGTGGCACCCAGCGGATGCGCCCGCAGAGCACGTCATCGGTCAGCCGGTCGAAAGCTTTCGTTCCCGCGTCCATTCTCAGCCCCGGAGAGATTCGATGATGCGCGGTCAAACTCTCGGGCGCCGCGCCGCCCGTTCCCCCCCGCGCGCGCCAGTGCAGAAGGAAAATCCCCGACCACAATTCGCGCCGCGCCTGACGGATCAGCGGCCGGGTTAAGCGAATGATAGTTTTCGGGCGGCAGCGTCGCAACCGGTGTTCACCGTACGCAGGTCCACGTGGCCGCGCCAGCGACCCGGGCGATCAGCGTTTCCTTCCGTCCATCCTTCAGCGTGCCGACGTCGACTTCCTGCCCGTGCTGTTGTGCGACGGTGAGCAGCCGCGTCAGCGCGGCGGCGTGCTGAGGCCCAAACAGCAGCGCCGCATTCTCCTCGCTTCGCAGCAGCATGCGCATCAGATTGCGATCCACGCGCACCGGAACCGGCATGGTCATTTCGTGTCCCCTTCGGCGGGCGTGATGTAGGCCGAGCCGTCCGAGAATTCGAACATCAGCCGTTGCGCTCCGGCTTCGTCACGCATCATGCAAATGCGGCTCAGGGCGCAGCGATCGCGATCCACGATGCACCCGGCCACATCGCGCAGCAGCAGGCGCGCGGCATCGAGCACTTCGGCATCGCTCATAAGATCGGCCCACCCCTCGCCGCCGACGTAGGCGCGCGACACATAATCACGCGCGATCGAGAGCGTCTGGTTGCGGCCGAGTTCATGCAGCGTCACACGTTGCGCATTCATCGCACCCCCTCACTGCATGGTCTGCGCGTACAGCGCTACCACGGCCGCAGCCAGTTCGAAGCGAACCCGCCGCCCGTTGTCGAAAGTCACAACCTGAAAGACACGCGTCGGATCGTGAGCGTCCTGGACAATGTCGGTGCCACTCGCGTGCGCGCCGTGATTGAGCGCGATAGCAAGTGCAAGGTTGTTCGCGAGTTCGACGAACACGGCGATTTCATCATTGCCGGGGAAGCGTCCACGCCGCTTGATGAATTGCGCAATCTGTTCGCCCACGACAGCCAGCACAGGGCCGGACACGTCAAGCGGCGTCGGCCGGTCTTCGTCAGTGATGTCTTTCCCGATCATCGAGCACCTCACTCAGTTACCGGCGCGGACCCGTCCACGCCGCTCAGATACGCGACCGCGCCGGACGCGGCCTGCCACGACACAAAGCGCGTGCACAGGAAGCCGACCAGATTTTCCTGCCACAGCGAGTGCGTCACACCGTCAACTGTCACATCAGCCTGTTCGGAAATGTCCATGCTCGCGCCGTCATCCCCGTAGACGATCTGACCGGCATCGACCAGCGCAACGATGTCGTCGGGCACGTCCGCCGATCCCACGGCGGGCAGACCGCAGAAGAGGCCGCCCTTCACGCCGAAGCCGCTCGCGGCACCCACCATCGCGCCCCGAAGCGCGAGCGTCATGGCCGTATTGCTGCTCATAACCAGCACGGCGCGCTCGATGTCACCAGTGAAAGCGGCCACCAGCGCGGCCATGTCCGCTTGCACGTCGCCGATCGCGGGCACCGCGACGGCACCCGTCAGCAGCGAATCGGGCGCGCCTGCAACCGGTGCCGAAGCGAACGCCGCCGCTGACGTGATCTTCGCGACTGCACGCTGGAGCGAACGCGTCAGCGCTTTCTCCGCGGCGTCAGTCGAAAGATGGATCACTTCCTTTGTCGCGACGATCAGGCCGGCGCATTTCTTCGGCGCAATGTTCGCCTGTTCGAAGCTCGCGCCGCTGACAGTGACCGGCTGCCCTTCATCGACCCATTGCGCCACTGGCGCTTCGTCTTCGATCAGGATGCGCGTGCGCACCGGGATCGAGTGCAACGGGCTCAGGGCATTGATGCGCGCCATCACATCGTAGGTCGCCACGCCGAGCAGGAAGTCGTTCAGCGCCGCGCGCCAGGCGGCGTCCGCACCGAGGCTGCCGCTTGTGATGATCGACTTCTGGATCAGTGACAGTGCGGGACCGTCGCCGTAATCCTTGCGATGGATTTCGGCAGCGGCGAGCGGATTGCCGCCTGCCTTTGCCATGCACCGGATGAACTTGACGAATGTGTTGCCGACAATCATGGTCCGCTCCCGTTGAAGTCGTTCGCACTGCCTTGCATGATCGTCGGCAGGCGCACAGGGCGCCATGACGATATTTCCGCGATTACCGCGTTTCGCCGGCCTCTCCGCAGTTTCCTGCCCAGCCCGTTTCGATGACGAGGCTCAGATCGAGCACGCGATAGTGCCGCACGTTGCCACGCATCCGGTACTCAAGCCGGTTGCGGCCTTCCCGGACCTGCTTTCGCAGCGAATCCGGCGAGCGGTATCCGAGCACGCTGGCCGCCGCCCGCTCACAGATGCAGTCGTCGACCGTGACGGCATAATCGTTGCGTTGGCACCATTCGCGGATTGAGGCTGCGGTCACCGTGATGCGCTCCTCAAGTTCGTCAGGTCCGCTCATGCGCGCCGCCCGTCAGTCGGTAGGGTTGGTAGGTTAAGTAGGGTATCCACCATCTCTTTATTTCACCGCTGCTGTTGTTCGAAAAAAGGATACGGAGCTGGGTGCGCGCGCACGCGTAGAAAAGGATGGCGGATATCCTACTTACCCAACCAATCCGACCAGTCGCTATTCCTGCGCCCTCTGTTTCGGCTTCTCGATCACGCCATTCGCCCTTGCATACCGGCGTGCTGCCTCAACGCGCGCCGCCACGGTAAGCGCGCTCCTCGCGTAGACGGTCGTGCGCTTGCCCGCGACCTTGAATTGCCCGTCGGCGGCGTCCGGGTTGCGCACGGCTGAATATCCGACGCGCTCCATCTTGTGCGGCATGGCGCGGCGATTCGCACTGGCCTTCAATTCGTCGTGCAGCCCGAACAGCTTCGCGTCAAACGCAGCCTCGGACACATTGCTGACCGTGAGCGCATCCGGGTTGCCGAGCGCGTCGATCGCATCGCGCATCTCGCCGCTTTCGGGCGCCTCACTTGCCGCCACCATCTGCCAGAATGCGGGCGTCTTGGGCGGCGGTGCCTTCGGGTCGAACTCCGACAGATCGCGTTCGTGCAGGAACGCCACCACGTTCGCCATGCCGCCATCCTCATACCACGTCCAGAACTTGCGAAAGTACGCCTCGGTGAAGTCAGCGCTGGTGCGCGTGCTCCATACGACGCAGTGGCGGCGGTCGTCGGCGGGCAGGTACAGCCCGTCCGTCAAGTGGTTGGTGGTGAAAATAAAGTTGCAGGCGTTCGCTACGTAGTATTCGCGCAGGTTCTTCTCGTCCACGCGGATCACGTCAGGCGGACTCGCCAGGTACGGCTTGCAGTGCTCGTAAAAGGAGTAGCGGTCGAGGTCGCCCAGGTCACGCACTTCGCTCACACGCACGAGCTTGTTGCGCGCCCAGCGGTTGAAGCGGGCGAACATGATCGCGGGTGTGATATCGGCCACGTTGTGCGCGCCGACTGCCATGCGCAGCGGCTCGATCAGCGTGTCCTTGCCGATGCCGGGACCGCCGCCGAGCACGAGCGCGCAATTGATCTTGTCCTCGGGGTGTTGGACCGTCCAGGCGAACCAGTTGACGATATAGGCCCAGTCGTCCGGGTAGAGTCGTTCGAGGTGCCCGATCCACGCGCCAATCTTCTTCGCATCGCCCGTCACCGGCGACGGCGGGACGTACAGGTTGAAAGACCGCGCGCCAGCGTGCACCTGCCATCCTGCGGCCTGCATCAGGCGGCCTTCGATCACCTGACGCTCCCCCGGCATCCACACCAGCTGCATGACGGCGCGATGCTCGTCCAGCCACGTTGATGCCTTGATGACGCTGCCGTCAATCTCCTTCTGGGACAGCTTCGCATTCACGCTCGACGCGGGCCACAACTCGCCGGTCGGCACGTGCAGATACTTGTGCGTCGGCATGTGCGCGTAGAAGTCGTGGTAGCTGTAACCAGACGCAGCGCCAGACGTGCCGTTCATGCCGATGTGCGCGTGGCGCGTCGGTTGAATGGGCATCTGCGTAATCGGTGCGTCGAGGATCGAGGGACTAGTCATGGGTTGCGCCCTCCGCGACGCAGACGCGCGAGACCGAGAGCATCAGGCGCGCGTGCTCGGTGCGCGTAACCGATCCCCGACGCAGGATCGCGCCGACGATGAGCAGCACTTCGAGCAGTTCGATATTCACGGCGGCGAGCACCTGGGCGGCGTTGTAGCGGCGCTTCAACGGCTTGGCGGCGTGGACACCTTCCGTGCGGGGCGGGAACAGATCCGCGAGATCGAGATCGACCGCGAGCGCGATATCCGTCACCGGGCAATCGTTGCGGAAGCAATGCAGCAGCACGGTGCCATCGCGCGTCTCGGTGACAGCGAGGACGGACTTGCGCGAGTCGCACACGGGACACTTCGCCCGCCAGCGGCCCGAGCCGCACGAGCGCACGCCATCGAGTCGGTCGAGCAGGATGGCGGCGCTCATGACGTGGCCTTTTCATGAGCGAGATAGCGACCCGGTACGAGATCGCGGTCACCCGCTTTGTTCGAGCCCTTCGTGGGATCGAATTCGATCTCCACGAAGTAGTCGCCCGCGCCGTTGGTCAGGTCGTGACGCGTACCGATGACCTTGCCCTTGCGGCCCGCGTGCTGCCCCTGCGTGACAATGGTGCGTTGATCCTGATAGGGGTGGACGATCATGGCGGCCTCCGTTCAGGCCGGTTCGGGTTCGAGTTGATCGCCTTTCTTGCCGCGCAGCGACGCGATGCGTGCGTGGCCCGGTTTGAGGGGCTCGATGGGGGCGAACGGCTGGGGGGGCGCCGTGCTGGCGAGGGCGCGGGAATCGTCCTTCTTCATCTCCACGATGGCGTTGAACAGTGCCTCGGGCTGGTCGGTCACGATGCGCTTGCCGATGACGAACAGCAGGCCGAGCCACATCAGTTTCCGCTTCTTTTCACCGGCGATATACGTGCGCGCGGTTTGTTCGGACGGAAACAGCGATCCGCCGTAGATCGCGCACCACGAGCGCTCGCCGCCGTACATGTCGATCAGCGGTGTGCGGATTACTTCAGTCATCACATCCTCCGTTCTTCACTGGGGGTTCAGTCCAATACTGGTCAGGCGTCCAGACCTGCCGGTGGATGTGATAGTGCGCAAATGAAAAGGCCGCGACTTACTCGCGGCCTTGTTTAATCGGTGGATCGGGGTGGCTATGCTACGCGTTCGTTTGCGTTCCGCCCTTCCGCTTCATCGCGCGGCGGTGGAGGAGGCCACGGAATCGCCTCGGTGATTTCCCGCGCCTTGGTCCGTCCGATGCCATGCCGTTTTTTGATGGCGCGAAACAGATCCTCCTTCGTGACCGTGGTGCCACGCGAAGCACGGTTCGCGTACTCGATGACAAAGGTCTCCTGCACCGCACGGATCACATCAGCGCCATGTCCGTTGCCCTGAAGACTGCGTGTGACCTTGAGCGAAAACCCGTCGCGTAGCTCTTCGTCCACGCTCGCGAACAGCCAGTCGATCACCTTGACATGGCGCGCGTGCATATCGTTTAGCCACGCTTCGGTCGGCCTGACCCCGAGCGCCACGAGCGTGCCCTCATGGAAGGCAAGGTCGAGCCGCTGCACGGCTTCGCGCTTTCGCACGGCAATCAAGTCGAGACCTGTCCGTTCAACGTCACCGGTCAGGCGGTCGGTCAGCACGAGTTCGGGAAGAGGATGCTGCACCCGGGGCGCTTTGCTCATGCGATGTCTCCCATGACGCCATCGACAATTGCTCGCTTGCTGTCGATAGTGAGGTGCGAGTACCGGCGCGTAACGTCCAACTGCTTGTGGCCGAGCGTGGCGGCCACATCGAGCAGCGACGCGCCGTTCTGCGCCAGGTAGGACGCGCACGTGTGTCTGAGGTCGTGGAACCGGAAGTTGTGGATATTGGCTTCGCGGAGTGCGGCATACCACGCACTGTCGATCGTAAAAGGGCGGTCGGGATCCCCGACGCGGGCGAACAGCAGCGCGCCAAGGTGCGGCGGCTTGCCGAAGCGGCGGATTTCCGCGATCACGGCCGGCGTGAGCGGCAGAACGCGCGGCTCGTCGTTCTTCGAGGTGCGCACGTACGCGGTGGCACGGTCGAGATCGAGATCGGTGTAACGCAGGCGCAGCAGTTCTGAGCGGCGCGCGCCCGTCGTGATTGCCGTCAGGACCAGCAGGTAGAGCCGGTTCCACGTTGACAGGCGGCACACGGCGAGAAGCCGCTTGCGTTCGGCGGCGTCCAGGAAGCGGACGCGCTCGTTGTTCATCGTGAGCCCCGGCACCTCGCGGCAGGGGTTCGTCCAGCCCTTGGGCATCATGCGGCGGGTCTTGGCGAAGTTCAGCACCGCGGACAGGACGGCTTTGGCCTTGTTGATCGAGCCGGGTTTGGGCAGGCCCAGTTCGCGATAGAGCATTGCGCCGGCTTCGTCCGTGCCGACGTAGCGGCGCACGGGCGTCCCGGCCCAGTGGTCGAGCGCATCGGCCACCGCGTCGCCGTCGATGTCCGCCGCAATCCAGCCATCGAAATACTGGGACCAGCGGCGGATGATCTGCGCGCGCGACGGATCGCGCCCGACGTACGCGGCGAGATAGGCTTCGGCAAGTTCGGGAAAAGGAATGCGCCGCCTGTCCGGCGCCGTGATGGCTCGGACAGGGGCGATGTCGTAGGCGGTCCTGGACGACGCAGCCACGATTTTCAGAGGTTTGGCGGACATATCAGACTCCATGAAAGCAACGCATTCGTCGCTAGTGCATGGCGGCCTGAAAGCCTGACCAGTATTGGTTTTGGTGCCGGAAAGAGGAATCGAACCCCCGACCTTCGCATTACGAATGCGCTGCTCTACCGTCTGAGCTATTCCGGCATCAGGAGAAACGAGATTATAGGGACTACTTCAGTGACTTGGCAAGCCCCTTGATGCATTTTTTCTTTCGAGATCACTTCTTCGCTTCGAGGTGATAGCGAGTCACGCGATCGACCTCATTCTTCGAGCCGAGGAACACCGCGACGCGCTCGTGCAGGCTCTTTGGCTGGACGTCGAGAATACGCTTCTCGCCGTTGGTTGCGGCGCCGCCCGCCTGCTCGACGATGAAGGCCATCGGATTGGCTTCGTACATCAGACGCAGCTTGCCCGGCTTGTCCGGCGTGCGCTTGTCGGCCGGGTACATGAAGATGCCGCCGCGATTCAGGATGCGATGCACGTCGGCGACCATCGATGCGATCCAGCGCATGTTGAAGTCAGCCTGCCGCGAACCTTCCTTGCCCGCTTTCAGTTCGCCGATGTATTGCTGAACCGGCGGATACCAGTGGCGTTCGTTCGAGGCGTTGATCGCGTACTCGCGGGTTTCGACGGGAATACGCATGTCGCTTTGCGTGAGCACCCACGAGCCGAGCTCGCGATCGAGCGTAAAGCAGTTCACACCGTTACCGGTGGTCAGCACGAGCACCGTCTGCGGACCGTACACCGCATAGCCCGCGGCGACCTGCTCCGTGCCCGGCTGCAGAAACGATTGCTCGGTGGCCTGGTGGCCGTCCGGGCAGCGCAGCACCGAGAAGATCGTGCCGATCGACACGTTGACGTCGATGTTCGACGAGCCGTCGAGCGGATCGAACACGAGCAGATATTCGCCCTTCGGATAGTTGGCCGGAATCGGGAAGAACTGTTCCATTTCCTCGGAGGCCATGCCCGCGAGGTTGCCGCCCCATTCGTTCGCCTCGAGCAGAATTTCGTTCGACAGGATGTCGAGCTTCTTCTGCACTTCGCCCTGAACATTTTCGCTGCCCGCGGAGCCGAGGGCATCGCCGAGCGCGCCTTTGCTGACGTGGTAGCTGATCGCCTTGCACGCGCGCGCGACGACTTCGATTAACAGGCGCAGATCGGCGGGCAGGTTGTTGGTTTCACGCTGCTGCTCGATCAGGTACTTCGTGAGAGTGGTACGACGTTGCAAAGACATTGCTGTACTCCGGGAAGGCTAGAAGAATGATGGGATTTTAACCGCTCGTGTGTGTCGGCTCCGTGCTTTTGGCCGCACGGCCGCCTTCAGGTCTTGCGGCGCGTCCTGGCCGAGATGTTGCCGCTGACGCTGGCCGCGAGCGCCGCGGCCCGCGCGTGCCCGGCGGGCACGCTGGGCAGCTTCGGGCGCTCGGCGCGCGGCATCGGTTCGATTTCCCGTTCGATCTGCTCGCCGGCGGCGGCGGTGGCGACGCGCAGATCGTAGGCGATTTGCAGATTGAGCCAGAACTGCGCGCTCGCGCCGAAGTAGCGCTCGAGCCGCAGCGCGGTATCGGCGGAAATGGCGCGGCGGCCGCGCACGACGTCGTTGATGCGTGGCGCCGGCACCCGCAATGCAAGCGCGAGCGCATTGACGGACATGCCGAGCGGCTCGAGGAACTCGCTGCGCAGAATTTCGCCAGGATGGATCTCGTCAATGGCCGCGCCCATATCGATGTCGGAGAAATCGATGTTCTTCAGCGCGGAGCGTTTGATGACCATGTCGGTCTCCAGTAGTCAGTGATAGTCGACGATCTCGACATTCAGCGCGTCCTCGCCGACGAAATGAAAACAGATGCGCCACTGCGCATTGATGCGGATGCTCCACTGCCCGCAGCGCTGGCCCTGCAAGGCTTCGAGCCGGTTTCCGGGCGGCGCGCGCAAATTTGCGATCGAGCTCGCGGCGTCGATCATCAGCAGCTTGCGATGCGCTAGCGCCTGGATCGAGCGCGGCAACGTATGCACGAACCTGCCCTGGAAAATTCTTGCGGTGGCCTTGTCTGCGAATGTCGTGATCATCGAAGCGTATAACGCATTGCGTTAAATGTAAACCATTAAACGTGTGCGTATACTTCTCCCCGCCGAGGTCCGATGAACAGTCGGCCAAATGGCTAACGGCGTGCCACGAGCGGGGGAGCGCAGCCCATCAACGAAAAAGCTGCGCGAAAAAATGCCGGCAACGCGTGCCGGCTTTCCGATGCGACTCGAGAACTCAGCGAGGCATCACGCCAACGCCTTCTCGACGATTTCGCGCACGTCGCGCGACTTGACCTGCGCGGCCACTTTCTCGAGCGCCGCACGCATGCTGTCGCGCAGCGCTGGCGTGAAGCGTCGCCACAGCTCGAGCGAACGCGCGAGGCGCGCGGCCACCTGCGGATTGAGCGCGTCGAGCGCGATCACCTGCTCGGCCCAGAATGCGTAGCCGGAGCCATCTGCCGCGTGGAACTGCGCGGGGTTCGCCGCGCAGAAGCTGAAAATCAGCGAACGTGCCCGGTTCGGGTTCTTCAGGTTGAAGGCCGGATGCGTCATCAGCTTGCGCACCGTATCGATCACCGGATGCTGTGCGCCGCCGCGCTGCGTGGCCTGCAAAGCGAACCATTTGTCGATGACGAGCGGCTCTTTCTCGAAGCGTCGATAGAAGTCGTCGAGCGCGTGCTGCGCCTCGGGGCTGCCGCCCTGCGGCGCGGCCGCGTTGAGCAGCGCCGACAGCGCGGCGGCGCGGTCGGTCATGTTGTTCGCGGCTTCATATTGCGCGGAGGCAAGGCGTACGGCGTCCGCGGAATCGTCGAGTTCGGTCAGATACGACAGCGCGAGATTCTTCAGCGCGCGATGACCGGCGGCCTCCGGCGTCGCCTCATAGACGCCCGGCGTGCGATGCTGCTCGTAGACCTTGAGCCAGTCGTCACGCAGCGCATTGGCGAGGCGCTTGCGCACGAACTGCCGTGCCGCGTGCACCGCGGCCGGGTTCGACTCGGCCATCTGCTCGGCCAGATACGCTTCGGACGGCAGCATCAGCGCGAGTTCACGGAATGCCGGCGAGAGCGTCTCGTCGGTCAGAACGCGCGCGAACGCGGCGACCACCGAGTCGTCGAGCTGCAGCGCCGCGCCCGTGGCCGCGCGCGTGGCCAGCGCGAGCAGCTCGCGGGTGGCGAGCCGCTGGCCGGCCTCCCAGCGGTTGAACGGATCGCTGTCGTGCGCGAGCAGGAACGCGAGCTGTTCGGCCGTGTAGTCGTATTCGACGATCACAGGTGCCGAGAAATTGCGCAGCAGCGACGGCAGCGGTTCCTGCCCGACGTTGACGAACGTGAAGGTCTGCTCGGTCTGCGCGAATTCCAGCACGCGCGTGGTCGAATCAGACGCCTTTGCCTCGCCGTCGAGCTGCAGCGGCAGATCGCGGCCGTCGTTGCCGATCAGACCGATCGCGAACGGAATCAGCAGCGGACCCTTCTGCGTTTCGCGCGCGGCGGGCACCGCGTCGCCGTAGCCCTGGCGCAGCGTCACGCTGTAGCGCTGCTGCGCGGCGTCGTAGCGCGTGCGCACCGACACGCGCGGCGTGCCGGCCTGGCTATACCAGCGCTCGAATTGCGCGAGGTCGCGGCCGTTCGCGTCGGCGAGCGCGTGACGGAAGTCGTCGCAGGTCACGGCCTGGCCGTCGTGACGCTTGAAGTACAGGTCCATGCCCTTGCGAAAGCCGTCGCGGCCGAACAGCGTCTGATACATCCGCACGACTTCCGAGCCTTTCTCGTATACGGTCATCGTGTAGAAGTTGTTGATCTCGACGTAGCTCTCCGGGCGCACCGGATGCGCCATCGGACCCGCGTCCTCGGCGAACTGCATCTGGCGCAGCACCCGCACGTCCTCGATGCGCTTGGTCGCGCGCGCGGCTTCGTCGCTGGCGCCGCCTGCCATGTCGGCCGAAAACTCCTGGTCGCGGAACACGGTCAGGCCTTCCTTCAGGCTCAGCTGGAACCAGTCGCGGCAGGTCACGCGGTTGCCGGTCCAGTTGTGGAAGTACTCGTGGCCGACCACCGCCTCGATGTTCGCGAAGTCGGTATCGGTGGCCGTTTCGGGATTCGCGAGCACGTACTTCGTGTTGAAGATGTTGAGCCCCTTGTTCTCCATCGCGCCCATGTTGAAGTCGCTGACCGCGACGATCATGAAGCGGTCCAGATCGAGTTCGAGCCCGAAGCGCTCTTCGTCCCAGCGGATCGAGTGGATCAGCGAATCCATCGCGTGACGGGTCTTGTCGAGATCATGCGGCTCGACCCACACTTGCAGCAGCTTTTCCTTGCCCGAGCCGGTCTTCACGCGTTCTTCGAGCGCGACGAGCTTGCCCGCGACGAGCGCGAACAGATAGCTCGGCTTCTTGAACGGATCTTCCCAGCGCGCGAAATGACGGCCGTCGGGCAGCTCGCCTTCTTCGAGCAGATTGCCGTTCGACAGCAGCACCGGATAGTCCGCCTTGCTCGCGCGCAGCGTGACCGTGAAGCTCGCCATCACGTCAGGGCGGTCGAGGAAGTAGGTGATGCGGCGAAAGCCTTCGGCTTCGCACTGCGTGAAGAAGTTGCCGCTCGACACGTACAGCCCCGACAGCGTGGTGTTTTCCGCGGGATTGCAGATGCTCGTGAGAGTCAGCTCGAAGCTGTCCGGCACGTTGTCGAGCAGCAGGCCGTGCTCGTGCGGATGCGCGTTCGCAAACGGCTTGCCGTCGATTTCGGCGCTGACGAACTCCAGCTGCTCACCCATCAGTTCGAGATGCGCGGCACGCGACGCATCCGGGTTGCGGCGCACGCGCATCGTGTTCCTGACGACCGTGCGTTCGGGGACCAGATCGAACTCCAGCGCGACGGTGTCGATCAGGAAGGCGGGCGGCGCGTAATCGGCGCGGCGGATCACATTGGGCGTTGCGGTATCGGCCATGGTGTTCTTTGGTGGTGTACTCGAGCGGTCGAGCGCGCAAACGGCGCGCGAGCCGGGCTTGGTCGACTCATTGTACAAAGCCTCGGGCAATCGTGCGGAGGGGAAGGGGGCCCAGTTTCGGCGCCGGGCAGCGCGTCCGGTTTCGACGGGCAGGGCAAGAACCTTTTGCTGGCCGCCGAGGTCAGCGTATTATCGGGCGCCGCGCGTGGCGGAGACCCGGCAGCGTCAGCCGGCGAGCGCTTCGCGCGACGGAATAATCGCGGCTGAAGCAGAGTTTTAACCGAAGCAGAATAGATGCAATCAGAGGCATCACGAGGCAGACCATGAATTTCGATCGATGGACCCGCCGCGTCGCGTTGCTGTTCGTCGCGCTGAGCGTGCTGCTGTCCGGCTGCACGACCTACGTGACGACACAGGTCACGGCGTTCTCCGACTGGACCGGCAGCGACTCAACCCGCACCTATGCGTTCACGCGCCACGAGGATCAGAAGAACAATCTCGAACTGAGCGCCTACGAGCGGGTCGTCGCAAACGAGCTTGCCGTGCACGCGTTCCGCGAAGTCCCTCACGACGACGCGCGTTATCTCGTGGAGCTCGCCTATGGCATTCGCTCGGATGTCGTGACCGTCGCGCAGCCGGTCTACTACAACCCGTGGCCCGGCCCTTACTGGGGCCGGCCGTTCGATCCGTGGGGTCCGTGGGGACCGTTCCCGGCGACATACGTGAACCAGAGCTACCCGGTGTACACGCACCTGCTCGGCATCCGGATCACCGAGCGTGCGAGCGGCCGGGAGGTCTACAACGTGACGGCGCGCAATTTCGGCGAGGAGTCGTCGCTGGTGCGGGCGATGCCTTATCTGGCACGTAGCGCGCTGGCGGACTTCCCGCTGGCCAACGGCGCCGTGCATACCGTGAAGATCCCGCTCGGCGGCGGCGCGGCTGCGAACGAAGTGTCTCTGCCAGCGGCGCCGCCGCCCGCAGGTCCGGCGCCGGCGCCGAAGCCGGCGCAGTAGCTCAGACCCCGACCCCGAACAAGGCCATTGCGCCCAGCACGACGAACATCACCGCGGCGATGCCGTGCACGAGCTTGGTCGGCAGACGATGCGCGAAGCGGTCGCCGAGCAGGATCGCCGGCACGTTCGCGATCATCATGCCGAGCGTCGTGCCGGCCACCACGCCGAAGAAATCGTGAAAGCGCGCGGCGAGGGCGACCGTCGCGATCTGCGTCTTGTCGCCCATCTCGGCGAGGAAGAACGTGACGACCGTGGCGCCGAACACGCCGAAGTGCGTGCGGTTCGTGTTGGCTTCCTCATCTTCGAGCTTGTCTGGCACCAGAATCCACAGCCCCATGCCGATGAACGACGCCGCCAGCGCCCAGCGCATGACGGTCGGCGTCAGCATCGAGCCGAGCCACGCGCCGAGCGCGCCGGCGCCTGCGTGATTGATCAGCGTCGCCGCGAGCACGCCGAGAATAATCGGCATCGGCTTGCGATAGCGCGCGGCGAGCACGAGCGACAGCAGTTGCGTCTTGTCGCCGATTTCGGCGAGCGCGACCGCGCCGGTCGAAATGAGAAAAGCTTGATTCACGTTGAATGGATTCCTCGGGCCGAAGATGAACGAGCGACGACCCACGACACGCCGGGCCCTGTTGCGGCGCGTGTGGATCATCGGTCTCGCCAGGCCAGAGGCTGCGACTGCCATGGCCGTGCTGGCCAAGTGTGTTGACAGGCGCCCCCGCGAGCCACACGTGCGACGCACCGGCGAAGCGGTGCGGACGTGCCGCGGGGCGGCTACTCCCCAATGAGGGGCGGAGTATAGCAGGCGCCGCAGCATCGTTGTGACGAATGTTATTCGGGCGCCGACGACGCGGCGGAGGTGTTTTCGCTCTACGACGTATTGCGCGAAAGACCAATGAAAGGTTTTTTGCTTGATTCTGTCGGCGTTGGCACGCCAGCGCCGACGCGCGAAAACGGCCTTCCGGTGCGTCGCCGCGGCCGGCTGCGTCAAATCGTCTAACAATGTGTTGCGCGGCAGGCGCGGATACAGATGGATACGTCTTTCCTCGACGATTTGCTTCAAAATACCCGGCACTATTCGGCCACAAAAGGAGCCCGATCCGCCATCCACCGCACCGATTGTCAGGGGCGCCTGACAAATCAGGCCCGATCGCCGGTGCTGCATTCCCATGCCAGCAGACCGGTCGATCCCGGCTGGAACCTCCCGATCCGCGCGGCGCCGCTCGCTGTGACGGCTCTGTATTCCGTCAGGCGCTCGAGCCCCTTTCCCGTTTCTACGCGCGAACACCATATGCCCGATCTGCACTGGACCATTCCGGTCGGTCGCTGGTCTAGCTGGCCGGCTACCTCGCCTGCCGCACCCGATGTCGGCTTTATCGAGCCGATCGTGCGGCGGCGTCTCAGCACGCTGTCCAAGGTCGCGCTCAAGGTCGCGCACGACTGCGTCGCGCAGGAACCCGCGCGCGTGGTTTTCGCGTCGCGGCACGGGGAATTGCGGCGCACCACCGACATCCTGCGCAGCATCAGCGCGGGCGAACCGGTGTCGCCGACCGCTTTCAGCCTGTCGGTGCTGAACGCGATGACCGGCGTGTTCGGGATCGCGCGCGGCGACCGTTCCGCCGCGAGCGCGGTATCGGCTGGTGCGCAAACGCTCGGCTATGCGCTGCTCGAAGCGTACGCACAATTCGCGGCACAACCGGACGTGCCGGTGCTGCTCGTCTATGCCGACGAACCGGCCGATCTCGCGTACGGCACGATCGAAGACGAAGTGCACGGCGGCGCGATCGCGGTGTTGCTCGACAAGGATGCGGCTGCAGGGCACGTTGTTTGCTCCCTGACCCGCGCCGACGAAGAGGCGACCGGGCAACCCGGCGAGCCGCGAACCGCACCGAGCGGCGCCACGAGCTTTCCGACCCAGAGCCAGGCGCTGCTGCACTGCCTCGAAACCGGCCAGCCCGCACGCTGGCAGCGCGCCGGCGCGCTGTGGCACTGGAGGTGGGATGAGCGCGCGGCTTGATTACGCGTGGCGTTTTTGCGCGACCGGCCTCGCCTTCGTCGCGTTCGGCGTGTGCGGCGTGCTGTTTTCGGTGCTCGTGTTTCCGCTCGCGTGGTTGTGGCCGCATCGCGCGTCCCGGCAGCGTGTCGTGACCGTCGTGATTCACAGGTTTTTCCGCGCGCTCGTCGCGGTGCTGCGGGGCCTCGGCGTGATGGAACTCGAAGTATCCGGGGCTGAGTCGTTGCGCGCGGGCGGACCGGCGATCGTCGTCGCGAATCACCCGACTTACCTCGACGTGATGGTCCTGCTGTCGCTGACGCCGCGCGCATGCTGTGTCGTCAAGCACGCGCATTGGCAAAACCCGTGTTTCTGGGGCATCGTGCGCGCGGCCGAATACGTGAGCAACGCGGACGCGATTGCGCTCGTCGAGGCGGGAGCCAGCCAGCTCGCGGCCGGTTACACGATGATCATTTTTCCCGAAGGCACGCGCAGCCCCGCGCCGAACCGGCTTCACGCGTTTTCGCGCGGTTTCGCGCACATGGCGCTGAAGGCCGGTGCGCCGATCGTGCCGGTGTTGATGGATTGCGATCCGCCCGCGTTCACGCGGCAGATGCGCTGGTACCACGTGCCGGCGCGCGCTTTCCGGATGCGCGTGAACGTGCTCGCGCCGCTTGGCGTCGCCGAGCTGGCCGCGCACGACACCACCGCGGCCATCGCGGCGCGCAGCGTGACGAATGCCGTAGAAGCCCACATTACCCAGCACCTGTTCGATTATGGATTCTTTAAAACTGGAAATTAAAAAGCTTCTGATCGAAGCCCTCGATCTCGAAGACCTGAGCCCCGCCGATATCGACGACGACGCCCCGTTGTTCGGTTCCGACGGCATCGGTCTCGATTCGATCGACGCGCTCGAAATCGGCATCGTGCTGCGCAAACAATACCAACTGACCATCGCGGCGAACGACGAACGTACCCGCGAGCACTTTCGCTCGATCAATACGCTCGCCGCGCTGGTCGCGAGCCAGCGCGAAGCGGCGCACGCTGCGAACGAAACCGCAAGGAAGGGGATTGAATCGTGACCGAGACTGAGATTCTCGAGCGCATCCGCGCGATCTTTCAGGAAAACTTCGCGATCGAGCCGCAGCGCGTGACGCCCGACGCTCATCTGTTCGAAGACCTCGATCTCGACAGCATCGACGCGGTCGATCTCGCGATCAAGCTGCAGGAGATGACCGGCCGCCGCATCAAGCCGGAGAACTTCAAATCCGTGCGCACGGTCGGCGACGTGATCGGCGCGGTCGAATCGCTGCTCGCGGCGCAAGGCTGATGCGGGCCGCGCACCCGCGCATGCAGATGCCGGAGCCACCTCACGCCGCAAGCGGGTCCGGCGCGCGGCCTCGCTGGAGCAGGACCGTCGTGCTGGTGCTGCTGAAACTCGCTTACCCCGTGCTGATCCTGTGTGCCTGGCGCTGGGATGCGCCGCGTCTGGTCGGCGGCATGCTGCTCGTGACCTTGTGGCTGCAGCGCTGGGCCGGCGGCGGTCCGGTCGCGATACCGCTGCGGCAGCTTTCCAGACTCGACTGGAGCGTGGTGGCGATGCTGAGTTGCGCGTCGGCGACGATCGTCGTCACCGATAGCGAACTGCTGCTGCGCTTCTATCCGTTGCTCGTCAATCTCGGCTTGCTGATCGCGTTCGGCGCGACGCTCGTGCGCGGGCCGTCGATGATCGAAAAATTCGCGCGCCTCGGCAGTCCCGATCTGCCGCCCGGTGCGGTGCACTATACGCGGCGCGTGACCCAGGTGTGGTGCGCGTTCTTCGTGCTGAACGGCGCGTTCTCCGCCTATACCGCGCTCTATTGGAGCCGCGCGGCCTGGTCGCTGTACAACGGCGCGATCGCCTATGTACTGATCGGCGTGCTGCTGGCGGGCGAATACGTGTGGCGACGCCTGTTCGTGCTGCCGCGCGCCGCGCGCGCGGATTCGGAGTCGGCCTGATGATCGCGTTGCATGATCTGTTGTCGGCCGATGCCGCGCTCGCAACGTCCGCCGCACCGGTGTGCCGCGACGGCGCCGTGCTGCTCGATCGCGCGGCGTTTCGCGCGCGCGTCGCTGGCTTGATCGAACTCGTGCAAACGCACGACTCGCGGCGCTGTGCGCTTTGTATCGACGATCCGTTCGAGTTCGCGTGCGCGTTGTTCGCGCTGTTCGCGTGCGGCAAGGAGCCGGTGATTCCTGCCAATGCAACGCCAGGCTATCTCGCCGATCTCGCTGACGCATACGACTTTCTGCTGACGGATGCGGATCTGCCGCCGTTCGTCGCAGAGACGCAAGTCGTCACGGCCAACACCGCGCTGCCGATCGACCCCCGCGCGCCGCTGACGCTCTACACATCCGGCAGCAGCGGCGCGCCGAAGCCGATCCGCAAGGCGCTCGCGCAATTCAACGCCGAAGTCCACACGCTCGAACAGCAGTGGGGCGCATTGCTCGGCGACGCGACGATGCTCGCGAGCGTGCCGCATCACCACATCTACGGTCTGCTGTTTCGCGTGTTGTGGCCGCTCGCGGCGGGCCGCGCGTTCGATCGCGCAATCGGCACGGAGCCGCTGCAGCTGCAGGCGCGCATCGCGCAATGCGGCGCGACGGCGGTCGTGTCGACGCCCGCGCAACTGTCGCGCTGGCCCGCGTTGCCGGGCTTCGCCGCGCTCGCGCCCGCGCCGCGCGCGTTCTTTTCGTCGGGCGGCCCGCTCGCGGCCGACGCCGCGCAGGCCTATGCGGCGAGCTACGGCGCGGCGCCGCTCGAAATCTACGGCAGCACGGAAACCGGCGGAATCGCGTGGCGGCGTCAGGATCAGGGCGACGCGTGGCAGCCGGTCGCCGGCGCCGAGGTGCGCCGCGACGACGACGGCGCGCTGTGCGTGCGCTCTCCGCATCTCGATCACGACGGCTGGCATCGTACGGGCGATCGCATCGCGTTCGACGCCGATGGGCGCTTCCGCTTGCAAGGGCGCCTCGACCGCGTGCTGAAGCTCGGCGGCAAGCGCGTGTCGCTGCCGGAGCTGGAGGCGCGTCTCGCGTTGCATCCCTATGTCGCGCAGGCGGCGCTGGTGCCGCTCCAAGGCGCGACGCGCGAACGGGTCGGCGCAGTGGTCGCGCTGACCGAAGCGGGCGGCGCGACATTGCGTGATGAAGGCCGCGTCGCGCTCGCGAAAACACTGCGCCGGCATCTGGCCGATTACTTCGATGCGGTCGTGCTGCCGCGTCACTGGCGTTTTCGAGTGAGCCTGCCATTCGACGCGCGCGGCAAGCTGCCTGGGAGCGCGGTCGCGGCCGCGTTCGCGCCGCTCGCCGAGGGTATGGAAGTGCTGGCCGAAACGCGCGTTGGCAACACGCTGCACTTTGTGCTGCGAGTGCCGCCGTCGCTCCAGCATCTCAGCGGCCACTTCCCGGGCCTGCCGATTCTGCCGGGCGTCGTGCAGGTGGACTGGGCGGCGCGGCTCGCGGCCGGGCATTGGCCGCGGGTGCGCGCGGTGGCGTCGGTCGATCGGCTGAAGTTCATGGCGCCGGTGTTGCCCGGTGCGGTGCTCGAGCTCACGCTCGCCTACGATGCCGCGCGCCGGCGCGTGCAGTTCGCGTACCGGCTCGACGGTCGCGAATGCGCGTCGGGCGTGCTCGTGCATCGGGAGGACGCGTGATGAAGTTCGCGCCCTGCATCGTCATTCCGATCTACAACCACAAGGACGCGATCGGCGCGACCGTCGCCAATCTCGCGGTGCACGGCTTGCCGATCTTCGTCGTCGATGACGGCAGCGACGGGCCGACCCAGCAGGTACTCGCCGCGCTCGCGCTGCGATACGCGCAGCAGATGACGCTGCTGCGTCTGCCCGAAAACGGCGGCAAGGGCGCGGCGGTGATGGCGGGTCTGCGCGCGGCGCGCGCCGCGGGCTACACGCACGCGCTGCAGATCGACGCCGACGGCCAGCACGACGCGACCGACGTGCCGCGCTTTCTCGATGCCGCGCGCGCCGAACCCGACGCGGTGATTCTCGGCCGTCCCGTGTACGACGACAGCGTGCCGAAGGCACGTCTGTACGGCCGCTATCTGACCCACGTATGGGTGTGGATCGAGACGCTGTCGCTGACGATCCGCGATTCGATGTGCGGCTTTCGTCTGTATCCGCTCGCGCTCGCATGCGAGCTGATCGACAGCGTCCGGCTGCCGACACGCATGGACTTCGACATCGAGATCCTCGTGCGACTGCACTGGCGGCGCGCCGCGTTCCGCTCGATCCCGACGCGCGTGACCTACGCGGCCGACGGCGTGTCGCATTTCGACGTGCTGTGGGACAACGTGCGCATCAGCCGCAGCCATACGCGGCTCGTGTTCGGCATGCTGTGTCGTCTGCCGCTGCTGCTCGCGCACAAGCTGATGCCGCGCCGCGGCGCGCTCGCCGACACAGCGGACGAACCCGCCGGCGATCCCCGGCCCGAAGCGTGGTGGCGCATCGCCGAACGCGGCAGCCGCCTCGGCATGAGCCTGCTCGCGCTGAGCTGCAAGCTGTTCGGCCGCCGCTTCACCGCACTGTGGCTGCATCCGGTCGTCGCGTATTTCCTGCTGACCGGCCGCGCCGCGCGCGCCGCATCGGCCAACTACTTCGCGCATCTGAACGCGGTCGCGCCGTCGGCGAATACGCCGCGCCCGGGGTGGCTCTCCGCGTATCGCCATATGCTCGCGTTCGCGCAATCGGGCTTCGACAAGCTCGCCGCATGGACCGGCCGCGTCGACGACACCGACGTCACGTTCGACGATGCCGCGGCATTCGAAGCCTTGATCGCGAGCGGCAAGGGCGCGCTCGTAATCGGCGCACACCTCGGCAATCTGGAGATGATGCGTGCGCTCGCAATCCGCGGCGATCACGCGAAGGTCACGGCGGTCGTCTACACCGAACATGCGCGCCGCTTCAACGAGGTGCTGGCGGCGTCGAATCGCGAGTTCGCGCGGCATCTGCTCGAAGTCGGCGACTTCGGTCCCGAGACCGCGGTGCTGATGCAGCAGCGCATCGATGCGGGCGAGCTGCTGGTGATCGTCGGCGACCGGGTGCCGGCGCGCGAGGCGGGGCGCACCACCGACGCGCAATTTCTCGGCGCGAGCGCGCCGTTCGCGCAAGGGCCCTACGTGCTCGCGCATGCGCTCGGCTGTCCGGTCTACCTGTTCTTCTGCCTGAAGGAACGCGACGGCTATCGCATGTACTTCGAACCGTTCGCCGAGCGCATCGAGCTGCCGCGCCGCGAACGCGCGCAGCATCTGGCCGCGTGGGCGCAACGCTACGCGCTGCGCCTCGAACACTATTGCCGCAAGGCCCCATATCAATGGTTCAACTTCTTCGATTTCTGGGCCGGCTCCGAGCGAGGCGCGAATGGCCGATCATGATCTGAACGATGTGCGATCCGCACCCGTTGTAGCGAATGCCGCTTGCGCCGCCGACTGCGCGCCGGTGGTCGTCGGTGCGCGCCGACTGACGATCGAAGAGGTCGTCGCGATTGCGCGGCAGCGCGCGTGCGTCGCGCTGAGCGACGACGCCGCATGGCGTGCGCGCATCGAGCGCGGCGCGGCGTTCCTGCGTCGCCAGTTGGCCGCCGGCGCGACCGTGTACGGCGTCACCACCGGTTATGGCGACGCCTGCGTGGTCGACGTGCCGATGGCGCTCGTCGAGGCATTGCCGCTGCAACTGACGCGTTATCACGGCTGCGGCATGGGCGCGTATCTCGACGATGCGCAAACCCTCGCCGTGATCGCCGCACGTCTGAATTCGCTCGCGTATGGCTTTTCGGGCGTGCGCACGGTGCTGCTCGAACGCCTTGCGGCGTTGATCAATCATCGCGTGTTGCCGCGCATTCCGTCCGAGGGCTCGGTCGGCGCGAGCGGCGATCTGACGCCGCTGTCGTACGTGGCGGCGGCGCTCGCGGGCGAGCGCGACGTGCAGTACGCCGGCGCGTTGCGCGCGGCGCGCGACGTGTGGGCCGAGCTGGGTGTCGAGCCGCTGACGCTCGCGCCGAAGGAAGGCCTCGCGCTGATGAACGGCACCGCCGTGATGACGGGTCTCGCGTGTCTCGCGGTAGCGCGCGCGGAGCACCTGACGCGGCTGGTCGCCCGTCTAACCGCGCTGGCGACCGTCGCGCTCGACGGCCGCGCAGCGCACTTCGACGCGACGCTATTCGATGTGAAGCCGCACGCGGGCCAGGCCGAAGCGGCCGCGTGGATCCGCGCCGATCTGGCCGGCCGCGCCGACACGCCCGGGCATCGTCTGCAGGACCGCTATTCGATTCGCTGCGCGCCGCATGTGATCGGCGTCGCGCGCGATGCGCTCGGCTGGGTGCGCCGCGACGTCGAAAACGAGCTGAACAGCGCGAACGACAATCCGCTCATCGATCCCGACAACGAACGCATCTTGCACGGCGGCAACTTCTACGGCGGCCATATCGCGTTCGCGATGGATGCGCTGAAGGTCGCCGTCGCCAATCTGGCGGATCTGATGGACCGGCAGCTCGCGCTGCTGGTCGATGTCAACTTCAACAATGGCTTGCCGCGCAATCTGTCGGGCGCGGCGCCCGACCGCGCGGCGATCAATCACGGTTTCAAGGCCGTGCAGATTTCGTCGTCCGCCTGGAGCGCCGAGGCGCTGAAGAACACGATGCCCGCGAGCGTGTTTTCGCGCTCGACCGAAGCGCACAATCAGGACAAGGTCAGCATGGGCACGATCGCCGCGCGCGACTGCCTGCGAGTGCTCGAATTGAGCGAGCAGGTCGCCGCCGCGCACACGCTCGCGACGGTGCAGGCCGTGCGTTTGCGCTTGCGCATCGATAGCGCGACGCCGGTGCCCGCGCCGCTGCGCGCATTCATCGACGAGATGGGCGCGCATTCGCCCTTCGTCGACGAGGACCGCGCGCTCGAAGGCGAGCTGCGCGCGCTGACCGCGCGCATTGCCGCGTGCGAACTGCTGGACATGATCGACGATCAGGAAGGAGTCAAGCTATGAGCGAGCCCGCGAAAACGCAGCACGTGCTCGCCGCGAGCGCGACCGTCGAAGTGCCGTTTCACGACGTCGACGCGATGAACGTGTGCTGGCACGGCAATTATCTGAAGTACTTCGAGTTGGGGCGCGCGGCGCTGTTGCGCGCGTTCGACTACGACTATCGCCAGATGCGGGCGTCCGGCTATCTGTGGCCGATCGTCGAGGCGCATCTGAAGTACGTGCGGGCCGCCGTGTACGGACAGAAGCTCGAAGTGCGCGCGCAACTGCTCGAATACGAAAACCGCCTGAAAATAGGCTATGAAATCGTCGATTGCGAATCGGGTGCGCGGCTCACGAAGGGCTATACGATCCAGGTCGCCGTCGATGCCGCCACCGAGGAATTGCAGTTCGTGTCGCCGCAGGTCGTATTCGACAAGCTGGAGCGCGTATGGGGACGATGAACCGACGTGCGTCCGTGTCGCGGATCGCGGGCGTGATCGGCATGATCGGCGCGCTGTGCGTGCCCGGATGGGCAGCACCGGCGCATGCGGCAACGGCTAACACTGCGCCCGCCAACGCCGCGCTCGTCTCGCAGATTGCCGCGCATCTCGCGCAGCCCAAGGGTGTGCGCTCGCAATTCACGCAGACGCAGACGCTCGCCGCGATGAAGCAGCCGCTCGTCAGCAACGGCACGTTGCTGTTCTTCCGCGAGCGAGGCGTGATCTGGCAAATCGACATGCCGTACAAGGCCACCTACGTGATCACCGATGCCGGTGTCGCGCAGGTCGACGCCAGCGGCCGACGTGTGAGCACACATGGCGCACAGGGCACGCGCGGCGTCGCGCAGGTGTCGAAGATGATGCGTGCGATGCTCGGCGGCGATCTGTCGGCGCTGTACTCGCAGTTCGACGTCAGCGCCGAAGGCAGCGCCGCGCAATGGCGCATGCGCCTCACGCCGAATCAACCGCAGCTCGCGCAATCGATCAAAGGCCTCGACATGAGCGGCGGCGATTATCTGCAAAGCCTGCGCATCACGCTCGCGAACGGCGACGTGACGAAGCTCGAGTTCGCGAACAGCGCGGCCGTCGCCGAGCCGACGCCGGACGAGCGCAGCCTGTTCGGAGCGCCGTGATGGAGATGCCGCAGCAGCGAGCCGCGAAACGCGCATGGGGCGTGCGCGCCGCTTGGCTCGTGCTCGCGCTGCTGGCGGCGCTGTATTGCGGCTGGCGCTTCGCCGGACCGTCACCGCTCGAAACCAATCTGCTCGCGCTGCTGCCCGCGACCGAAGCGGACCCGGTCGCCGAAAAAGCGGTCGACACGCTCGCGAGCGCGCTCGGCGATCGCACCGTGTTGCTCGTCACGAGCCGCGACGATGCGCACGCGAAAGCGGCCGCGAAGCAACTGGGTGCGTCGTTGCGAAAGAGCGGCGCATTTGCGTCGGTGACGGCCGAACTGCCGCCGTTCGACCTGTCGCAGATCGCGGCGCTGTATCTGCCGTACCGCTTCGGCCTGCTCGCGCCGGCCGATCGCACCGCACTCGCGAGCGCCAGCGCGACGACGCTGCACGATATGCTCGCGCAGCGCATCTACAGCCCATTGCAAGGCGGCCTCAGCACGCAACTCGCCGACGATCCGTTCGGCTGGCTCGAACGCTGGCTCGGCGATTTGCCGCTCGCGACCACGAATCTCGAAGTCGAGGACAACCTGCTGGTGTCGCATCGTCACGACGCGCAAGGCGATACCACCGGCGTGCTGATCATCGCGACGCTGCCGGGCTCCGCTTATGAAACGAAGACGCAGCGCGCGGTACACGCGGCGCTCGCCGACGCGGAAAATACGTTGCGCCGGGCGTTCCCCGATGTATCGGTCGCGCGCACCGGCGCCGTGTTCTACGCCGAGGCCGCGCGCAGCGCTGCCGAACGCGAGGTGCACGTGATCGGCATCGCGTCGCTATGCGGCATCGCGCTGCTGATGATGTGGGTGTTTCGCTCGCCGCGTCTGTTGCTGCTCGGCTTCGTCTCGACCGCGCTCGGCATCGTCTGCGCGCTCGCGGCGACGCTGCTGATCTTCGGCAAGCTGCATCTGTTGACGCTCGTGTTCGGCGCGAGCCTGATCGGCGAGGCCGTCGACTATTCGATCCAGTATTTCGTCGTTTATCTCGGCGCGGGCCGCGACTGGGATGCGCGGCGCGGCGCGCGCAGCGTGCGGCCCGCGCTGAGCGTGGCGCTGGCGACGAGCCTGCTCGGCTACGCGATCCTGATGTGGGTGCCGTTCCCCGCATTGAAGCAGATCGCGTGCTTCGCGATGGTGGGCATCACGACCGCATTCGCGTCGGTGCTGTGGCTGCTGCCCGCGCTGCTCGCGCGCGCGCCGAAGCGCAGCCCGCGACGCGTGTTCGCGGGCGCGGCGCGGCTGCTTGCGCGCTGGCAGCATGCGCTCGGCGGCAAGCGTGCGTGGCTGGTCGCCGCGCTGCTGCTGATCGCGTCGGCGCCCGGCTGGCTGCGTCTGACCATCGACGACGACATCCATTTGCTGATCCAACGCGATGCGTCGCTGGCCGCGCAGGAAGATACGGTGCGCGCAGCGGTCGGCGTCGATAACAGCGCGCAGTTTTTCGTCGTGCGCGGCGCGACCCAGGAAGCGGTGCTGCAACGCGCCGAAGCGCTCGGCGCGAAGCTCGATGCGCTGAACGGCACCGCGGATAGCGTCGGCGGCTATCAGTCGATCGCGCAGTTCGTGCCGTCCGCGCAACGTCAGAACGAAGATCGCGCGCTGCTTGCAAAGCATGTGTTCGGCGACACGGCCGCGTTGCGCGCGACGCTGCTGCAAGCGGGCTTCAAGGACGAAGTCGCCGAGGCGTGGCTCGCCGGCTTCGCTCAGCCGCCCGCGCCGCTGACCGTCGAGCGCTGGCTCGCGGCGCCTTGGTCGCAGCCGTATCGGCATTTGTGGCTCGGCGCGGTGGGATCGAACGACGCGAACCAGGCGCATGAAACAAGCTATGCGGCCGTCGTGATCCCGCAAGGCGTGACGCCGCGCAACGAGCCCGCGCTGATCGCGCTCGCTCAAGGCCTGCCCGGCGTCGTGTTCGTCGACAAGGCCGCGAGCGTATCGAAGCTGTTCGGCGCGTATCGCGTGGATAGCGGCTGGTGGCTCGGCGGCGCGCTCGTGCTCGTGTGCGCGCTGCTGATGCTGCGCTACGGGGCGCGCGGCGGTATCGCCACGACCTTGCCCGTGTTGTTCGCGGTCGGCGTCGCGCTGGCGGTGTTCGGCTACGCGGGCGTGCCGCTCAATCTGTTCAACTGGCTCGCGCTGATGCTGGTGCTCGGCGTCGGCGCAAACTATGCGGTGTTCCTGCGCGAAGGCTGCGCGCGCGCGGACGCGGATCTCGGCGCGGTGTGGACCGGCGTGCTGCTGTCGGCGGCGACCACGTTGTTGTCGTTCGGCATGCTCGGCGTCAGTGCGATGCCCGCGCTCAGGAGTTTCGGCACCACGCTCGCGCTCGGCATCGCGGTTGCCGTGTTGCTCGCGCCTATCGGCATGCCATCGGCGCAGTCATCGAATAAGTCATCGGGCAGGTCATCGGAATCACGGAGGGCGGCATGAAAGCGCCAACAGTCTATTTGCACGCGCTGGGCATGATCAACGCGCTCGGTGGCGACGTCGATCAGATCGTGCCGGCGCTCGCTGCCGCGAATTCGCCCGGCATGGGCAACGTGCATACCGGCATCGGCGACGCGTTCGTCGGCAGTGTGCTCGCGCCGCTCGAACTCGCGCCGCGGGCCGATCTCGCGCGCTATGACTGCCGCAACAACCGGCTGCTGCTCACGGCGCTCGCGCAGATCGCGCCCGCGATCGAAGCCGCGCGCGAGCGCTACGGCCCGGAGCGCATCGGCGTCGTGCTCGGCACCAGCACGTCGGGCATCGAAGCGGCCGAAACCGCGTTCGTCTATCACGCCCGGGCCGGCGAGCTGCCAGAGAGCTTCAACTACCGGCAGATGGAAATCGGCACGGCCGCGCCATTCGCGGCCGCCGCGCTCGGCGTGCAGGGACCGGCGTTTACGATTTCGACCGCGTGCACGTCGAGCGCGAAGGCGTTCGCGTCGGCGCGTCGGCTGCTGCAATTGCGGCTGTGCGATGCGGTCGTCGTCGGTGGTGTCGATTCGCTATGCGAATTGACGGTGCAGGGCTTTGCGTCGCTCGAATCGACCAGCAGCGCGCGCACCAATCCGATGAGCCGTAATCGCCGCGGTATCAACGTCGGCGAGGGCGCGGCCGTGTTCCTGATGAGCCGCGACGAAGCGGCGGTCCGGCTCGCGGGCGTCGGAGAATCGAGCGACGCGCATCATATATCGGCGCCGGACCCGCAGGGCGTCGGCGGCGAACTCGCGCTTCGCGACGCGCTCGCGGACGCGGGCGTCGCGCCGTCGGCGGTCGGCTATGTGAATCTGCACGCGACCGCCACGCAGAAGAACGATGAAATGGAAGCGCATCTGATGGCGCGGGTGTTTCCGGACGGGGTCGCCGCGAGCGGCACCAAGCCGCTGACCGGCCATCAGCTCGGCGCGGCCGGCGCGACCGAACTCGGCTTCGCGTGGCTCGCGCTCGCGCATGAGAACGCGACGCTGCCGCCGCATCTGTGGGACGGCGAAGCCGATCCCGCGCTGCCCGCGCTCGATCTCGTCGCCGGCGCGCGCCATCTGCCGCGCGGCACGGGCACGCAGTACGCGATGAGCAATTCGTTCGCGTTCGGCGGCAGCAATGTCAGCCTGATCCTCGCCCGGTAAAGCGCATGACGACTCCGCCACTCACCGTCGAGCAACTCGTGCGTCAGCCGATCGAAGCGATCATCCCGCATCGCGGCAGCATGCTGCTGCTCGATGCGATCGACACGTTCGCCGACACCACGTTGAGCGCGTTCGCCCGCGTCGATCCGCACGCATGGTATGCCGACGCCGCCGGCGCGATGCCCGCGTGGATCGGCATCGAGCTGATGGCGCAGGCGATCGCCGCGCACATCGCGCTCGTCGCGATGCGCGGCGGCGGCCATGCGCGTCACGGTGTGCTGCTCGGTTCGCGCAGCTATCAGGCGTTGCAGCCGGTGTTCCGAAGCGGCGCGCGCTTGCACGTTCACGTGAGCGAACTGCTGCGCAGCGACGCAGGTCACAGCGCCTACGAATGCACGATCGACGACGGCGACGCGCGCTGCGCCGAAGCCGCGATCAAGGTGTATCAACCGCCCGATTTCCAGTCATTCATCGAAGGGAGTATCAGTACATGAGCCGGCGAGTTCTCGTTACCGGCGCAAGCCGCGGCATCGGCCGGGCGATTGCGTACAAGTTGGCCGCCGACGGTTTCGCCGTGACCGTGCATTGCCGCACCGGACGCAGCGAAGCCGACGCGGTCGCGACGGGCATCGCCGCGCAGGGCGGCGCGGCGCGCGTGCTGCAATTCGACGTGCGCGAGCGCGCCGCGTGCCGCGAGGCGCTCGAAGCCGACGTCGCCGCTCACGGTCCGTACTACGGCATCGTGTGCAGCGCGGGGGTCACGCGCGACGCGGCGTTTCCGGCGCTCACCGAGGAAGACTGGGACGTCGTGATCGAAACCGGCCTCGATGCGTTCTACAACGTCGTGCATCCGCTGACGATGCCGATGGTGCGCGCGCGCCAAGGCGGCCGCATCGTCACGATCGCGTCGGTGTCGGGCGTGATGGGCAATCGCGGCCAGGTCAACTACAGCGCGGCGAAGGCGGGGCTGATCGGCGCGACCAAGGCGCTCGCGGTCGAACTCGCGTCGCGCAATATCACCGTCAATTGCGTCGCGCCGGGGCTGATCGAAACCGGCATGCTCGAACAGGTTACGGTCGACCACGCGCTGAAGACCGTACCGATGAACCGCGTCGGCCAGCCGGCGGAGGTCGCGTCGGTGGTGAGCTTTCTGATGTCGGATGGCGCGTCGTACGTGACGCGCCAGGTGATCGGCGTGAACGGCGGGATGGTCTGATGAAGCGCGTCGTCATCACCGGCATGGGTGGCGTGACCGCGTTCGGCGATAACTGGGACGCGGTCGAAGCGCGCCTGAAGCGCGGCGAGAACGCGGTGCGCCGCATGCCCGAGTGGGACTACTTCGAGTCGCTGCATACGCGCCTCGCGTGTCCGCTGCCCGGGTTCACGACCCCCGCGCATTACCCGCGCAAGAAGGTGCGCTCGATGGGCCCGGTGTCGCTGTACTCGGTGCGCGCGAGCGAACTCGCGCTCGCCGATGCAGGCCTCGCCGATGACACGACCATCGCCGACGGCCGCATGGGCGTCGCGTACGGTTCGTCGTCGGGCTCGGTGCAGCCGATCCGCGCGTTCGGCACGATGCTCGAAACCGGCTCGATGAACAACGTCACGTCGAACAGCTACGTGCAGATGATGCCGCACACGACGGCCGTCAACGTGAGCCTGTTCTGGGACCTCAAAGGCCGCATCATCCCGACTTCGTGCGCGTGCGCGTCGGGCAGCCAGGCGATCGGCTATGCGTACGAGGCGATCCAGTCCGGCAAGCAGACGCTGATGCTCGCGGGCGGCGCGGAAGAGTTGTCGGGTCCGGCAGTCGCCGTGTTCGACACGCTGTACGCGACCAGCACGCGCAACGACGAGCCGCATCTGACGCCGCGTCCGTTCGATGCCGCGCGCGATGGTCTCGTGGTCGGCGAGGGCGCGGCGACGCTGGTGCTGGAAGAGTACGAGCACGCAGTGGCGCGCGGCGCGCGGATTCATGCCGAGGTTGTCGGCTTCGGCTGCAACTCGGACGGCGCGCACATGACGCAACCGACCGCCGACACGATGGCGCTCGCGATGCGGCTCGCGCTGCGCGACGCGCAATTGCCGCCCGAGGCGATTGCCTATGTGAACGCGCACGGTACGTCGACCGATCGCGGCGACATCGCCGAAAGCCACGCGACCGCGCAGACCTTCGGCGCGCGCATGCCGATCAGCTCGCTGAAAAGCTATGTCGGCCATACGCTCGGCGCGTGCGGCGCGATCGAGGCGTGGTGGACGATCGAGATGATGAAGCGCAACTGGTACGTGCCGACGCTAAATCTCGACCACGTCGATCCGGCTTGCGTGCCGCTCGATTACATCGTCGGCGGCGCGCGCGAGATCGACGCCGAGTATGTGATGAGCAACAACTTCGCGTTCGGCGGCATCAACACGTCGCTGATTTTCCGGCGCGTTCGATGAGCGGCGGCTTGCAACGTGTGGTCGTGACCGGCATGGGCATCGTGTCGTGTCTCGGCAATACGCTCGACGAGGTCTGCGCGGCGTTGCGCGCGGGTCGCTCGCGCATCGAGCGTATCGACGCGTGGCGCGAGCGCGGATTTGCATCGCAGGTTGCCGGCGTCGCGTCGGTCGCGCAGGAGACGCCGTTCGAGCGCAAGCTCGATCGCTTCATGGGCGACACCGCGCGTTTCGCGTGCCACGCGGCGCGGCGCGCGATCGACGATGCGGGGCTCGACCTCGCTTCGTTGCAGTCGCCGCGTGCTGGAGTCGTGATCGGCTCGGGCGTCGGCACGCTCGCGAGCTACGACGCGGCACTCGCGATCGCGCAAACGCGCGGCGTCGACAAGGCGCCGCCGTACACGGTGCCGCACGCAATGAGCAGCACCGCGTCGGCGAACGTCGCGCAGATGTTCGGGCTCGAAGGCGTCAGCTATTCGCCGTCGTCGGCATGCACGACGTCGGCGCTCGCGATCGGTCAGGCGATGCAACTGATCCAGACCGGCCGCCAGCAGATCGTGCTCGCGGGCGGCAGCGAAGCGCTGCACGACAACACGACGCTGATGTTCGACGCGATGGGCGCGTTGTCGCGCCGCTTCAACGACACGCCGCTGAGCGCATCGCGTCCGTACGACACGCAGCGCGACGGCTTCGTGATCGCATCGGGCGGCGGCGTGCTGGTGCTCGAAGCGCTCGATCATGCGCTCGCACGCGGCGCGCGTATCTACGCGGAGCTGACGGGCTTCGGCGATTGCACCGATCGCGCGGGCATGGTCGCGCCGCGTGCGGCCGGCATCGCGCGTGCGATGCGCGGCGCGCTCGCGCAGGCGGGGCGGCGTCCCGACTACGTGAACACGCATGCGCCGTCGACGCCGCTTGGCGATCTCGAAGAACTGCATGCGTTGCGCGACGTGTTCGATGCATCGGCGCAAGGGGTGCCCGCGTTTTCGTCGACCAAGGGCATGACAGGACATTCGATCGGCGCGTGCGGCGCGCACGAAGCGATCTATACGCTGCTGATGATGCGCGACGGCTTTATCACCGGCACCGCGCTGGTCGATACGCCCGAGCCGCAAGTGCGCGACATGCCGCTCGTGCGCGTCACGCGCGACGCGCGCATCGACACGGCGATGTCGGTTTCATTCGGGTTCGGCGGCAGTTGCGCGAGCCTGATGTTCGAAGCATGGCGCGGCGCGCATACGGCGCGGCCGCCCATGCAAACCGTTGGAGGAGTGATTTGAACAGCGATTCTTCAAAGCCGACCGTGGTCGACGTTGCGATCATCGGCGCGGGTCCGGCCGGCGCGGTAGCTGCGGCGCTATTGCGCAAGACGGGCCGCTCGGTGCTGGTGCTGGAGCGGCAGCATTTTCCGCGCTTCTCGATCGGCGAGAGCCTGTTGCCGCAAAGCATGGCGTACCTCGAAGAGGCCGGCATGCTGCAGGCCGTCGTCGAGGCGGGTTTCCAGTACAAGAACGGCGCGCACTTTGTATATCGCGACCAGACCTCGTCGTTCGACTTCCGCGACAAGCATTCGCCTGGCTGGGGCACCACGTACCAGGTCGAACGCGCGCTGTTCGACGACGTGCTGATTCGCTGCGCGGCCGCGCAGGGCGCCGACGTGCGCTTCGGCCACACGGTGAGCGCAGTGCAGACTGGCGCGGCGCCTCTGCTCGACGTCGTCGATGAAACGGGGCACACGTATCAGATCGAAGCGCGTTTCGTGCTCGATGCGAGCGGCTTCGGGCGCGTGCTGCCGCGCCTGCTGAAGCTGGAGACCCCGACGCGCATGCCGACGCGCGCCGCATTGTTCACACACGTGCGCGACGGCCTTGCGCTCGACGACATCGATCGCAACAAGATCTGCATCGCGACGCATCCCGAGCGTCGCGACGTGTGGTTCTGGATGATTCCGCTCGCGGGCGGCCGTTCGTCGGTGGGATGTGTGGCCGAGGCGAGTTTTCTCGACGTGCCGGAAGGAGCGCGCGAGGTGGCGCTGCGCGCGCTGATCCAGCAGGAGCCGACGCTGAACCGGCTGATCGGGCAGGCGCCGTTCCTGATGCCGGTACGGAGAATCGGCGGCTACGCGGCGAACGTCGCGAGTCTGCACGGGCCGGGCTATGCGCTGCTCGGCAATGCGGGCGAGTTTCTCGATCCGGTGTTTTCGTCGGGGGTGACGATCGCGCTGCGCTCCGCGCATCTGGCGGCGCGCGCGCTGAACCGGCAGCTCGACGGCGAGACGGTGGACTGGTCAGCCGCTTACGACGTGCCGTTGCGCAAGGGCATCGACACCTTCCGCGCATTCGTCGAGCGCTGGTACACGGGCGAGCTGCAGGACATCATCTACTACCCGGAGCAGGTGACGCCGATCCGTCGGATGATCTGCGCGGTGCTCGCCGGATATGCGTGGGACGAGTCGAATCCGTATGTCGCCGACCCGGTGCGGCGGCTCAACGCGTTGCACGAGGTGTGCAAGGCGGGCTGAGGCGCGCAGCGATCCGAGCCGCCTAGGTCAAATGCTCAAGCCGCGATCTTCGCGCGCCCCGGTACGTGCTGGCGCGCGTCGTCGCGGCGATGCACGCGCTTGCCGGCCGCATACGTTTCGTACACCGCGCGATCGTCGCCGAGCAGCGCGAACGCGAACAACAACTCCTCGAGCGATTCGCGCCGCGCGGTGCGGCGCGCGAGCAGCGGCGTCGCTTGCGGGTCGAGCACGACGAAGTCCGCTTCTGAGCCGTCCCGCAGCGTGCCAACCTTGTCGCCGAGATCGAGCGCATCTGCCGCGCCGGCGGTCGCCAGATAGAACATCCGCGTCGCGGTCAGATGATGGCCGCCGAGGCGCGCAACCTTGTGCGCTTCGTTCATCGTCTGCAGCATCGAGAACGACGTACCGCCGCCGACGTCGGTCGCGAGCGCGATCGGCATGCCGGCCGAGTCGGCCTTCTCGAAGTCGAACAGCCCGCTGCCGAGGAACAGGTTCGACGTCGGGCAGTGCGACGCCAGCGCGCCGGTTTGCGCCATGCGTTTGCGGTCCTCGTCGTCGAGGTAGATGCAATGGCCGTACACCGCGCGACGGCGCAACAGCCCGTAGTGATCGTAAATGTCGAGATAGCTGCGGTGGCCGGGGAACAGCTCGGCGACCCATTTCACTTCGTCGGTGTTTTCCGCGACGTGGCTCTGGATGAATACGTCCGGATGCAGTCGCGCGAGCGCGCCGCAGGCTTCGAGCTGCGCTTCGGTCGAGGTCGGCGCGAAGCGCGGCGTCAGCGCGTACATCTGACGGCCGCGGTTGTGCCAGCGGCCGATCAGCTCGGCGCTGTCGTCGTAGCCCGATTGCGCGGTGTCGCGCAGGAACTCCGGGCAGTGGCGGTCCATCAGCACCTTGCCCGCGACCATGCGCAGATTGCGCGCTTCGCTCTCGGCGAACAGGGCATCGGCGGATTCCTTGTGCACCGTGCAGTACACGAGCGCGGTCGTGGTGCCGCAGGCGAGCAGTTCGTCGACGAAAAAGCTCGCGGTGTCGCGCGCGTGGTCGATGTCGGCGAAGCGGCGCTCGGTCGGGAACGTGTACGTATCGAGCCACGGCAGCAGACCCGGCGCCGGCGACGCGATCATGTCGGTCTGCGGATAGTGGATGTGCGTATCGATGAAGCCCGGCACGATCAGCTTGTCGCGCCGCTCCACGATCTGCGTGCCGGGCGCGAGCCGCGACGCGAGCGCCGCGTACGCGTCCGCTGCGACGACGCGGCCGTCTTCGACGATCAACAGACCGTCCTCGTGAAAGACAGCGGCGTTCGGCGCGTGCGCCGGATCGCCGTTGAAGGTCAACAGCGGCGCACGGAATGCAGTTTGTGCCGCTTGCGTGGTATGAGCCGATTCAGTCATGGAAAAGCTGTCTCCGAATGTTGAAAGCTGGGCGGCGCAGGCAGCGGTTGCCCCGTTCGGGGTCTTACCGATCCCCGAACGAAGCGAATCCGCTGGCCGCCGACGTCAGTCGAGGCCGGTCAGTTGAAATCCATTGACGCGCGGCTTACTGCCGCCAGTGCGCGTCTAGCTTAGCGATCAGCATCGCGCGTTCCTCGGGCGTCACGAACGACGCCTCGAAGCCGTTGCGGATGATCGTGTAGACCTCCGCGTCGTCGAGTTTCAGCGCGTCGATCGTCGCCAGATAGTTCGCGTTCACGTAGCCGCCGAAATAGGCCGGATCGTCGGAATTGACGGTCACCGCGACGCCGCGATCGAGCAGATCCTTCAGCGTGTGTTTGGTCAGGTCGTCGAACACGCACAGCTTCAGGTTCGACAGCGGGCAAACGGTGAGCGCGACGCGCGTATCGGCGAGGCGCGTGACGAGCGCTGGGTCCTCGATGCTGCGCACGCCGTGATCGACGCGATCGACCTTCAGCACGTCGAGCGCTTCGTAGATGTAGGACGGCGGGCCTTCCTCGCCCGCATGCGCGACGAGCTTCAGACCGAGCGCGCGCGCCTTCGCGAACACGCGCTCGAACTTCGACGGTGGATGACCGCGCTCCGACGAATCGAGGCCCACGCCGATCAGCCGATGCTTGTACTGTTCGAACAGAGGCAGCGCTTCGTCGAAGGTGGCGAGCGCATCGTCCTCGGACAGATGGCGCAGGAAACACAGGATCAGCTTGCTCGTGATGCCGCGCTTCTCCGCGTCGGCGAGCGCGCGTTCGATGCCGGCCACCACCGTTGCGATCCGCACGCCGCGCTCGGTGTGCGTCTGCGGGTCGAAGAAGATTTCGCTATGCACGACGTTGTCGGCGACGCAGCGCTCGACGTAGGCCATCGTCATGTCGTAGAAGTCCTGCTCGTGCAGCAGCACGCTCGCGCCCGCGTAGTAGATGTCGAGGAACGATTGCAGATCGGTGAACGCATAGGCGGCGCGCAAGGCTTCCACCGAGTCGTACGCGAGCTTCACGCCGTTGCGCTGCGCGAGCGCGAAAATCAGCTCGGGTTCGAGCGAGCCTTCGATGTGGATATGCAGCTCGGCCTTCGGTGCGCGCGCGGTTTTGTCGGCGAGCGTAACGACGGAAGCGGGGGTAGCGGTTGTCGTATTCATGGTGATTTGGAATTGTGTATGGGGAAGTGAGCGGCGCGGCTCGCGGATCAGACCGCCTGCGTCGCGTGGCGCGCGCCCGCGTTCGCCTCGACCGCCTGCAGCACCTGCGCGGCCGCCGAGATCGCGATGACCTCGGGCGACTTGTCGACGATGCCGTCTACGCCCAGCGGACACTTCATCCGCGCGATCCGCGCCGGATCGATGCCGTGCGCCGCGAGCCGGTGCTCGAACTGCTTGCGCTTGGTGTGCGAGCCGATCATGCCGAAGAACGCGAAATCGCCGCGCCGCAGGATGCGCTGGGCGAGGTCGAGATCGCGCGCGTGGTTGTGCGTCATCACGATGAAGTACGTGTTCGGCGCGGCCTGATCGATCGCTTCGTCGGGGGCGTCGTTCGCGTCGATCGTCACGTTCGGCGCGTGCAGCGTATCGAGCGGCGGAAACTGCGCGTCGCGCTCGTCGACCCAGCGCACCGTGCAGGGCAGCGTCGCGAGCACGCGCACGAGCGCCGCGCCGACGTGGCCGGCGCCGAACAGCACGACGGCGAATTCGCCCGGCGCGATGGTTTCGGTCAAGAGCGCGCTGCTGTCGTCGAAACCGGCGCCGTCCCACAGCAGGCAGTCGGCGGAATCGATGCCGGGCTCGGGCTCGGACAGCATCACCGCATCCGGCGCGGGGCCGAATGATACGCTACGCACCGTCGATTGCCCCGCCGCGAGGCGCTTGGCGAGCGACGCGAGCCAGCCGAGATCGCCGACGTCGAGCCGCTCGAATGCGAGGATCACCGCGCCGCCGCAGCACTGCCCGAGGCTCGGCCCCAGCGCGAAGCGTTCGAGCCGCCGCATGTGCGGTGCGCGCATGCCGTCGCGCAGCACCTGGCGCGCGGTCTCGATCGCCTTCCATTCGAGGTGGCCGCCGCCGATCGTATGCTTGGCCGCGTCGCGCGTGACGATCATCTTCGTGCCGGCTTCGCGCGGCGCCGAACCTTCGACGCGCGCGACCGTCACCAGCACGGCGGCGTCGCCATGTGCGAGCAGATGTTGCAGGTCAGTGAGCCAGGCTTGCATCCGGCGATTCTCCTTGCGGGGCCGCGTCGGGTGTCGGCGCGGCGGGTGGCGTGGGGGTGTCGGCGCCGTCGGGATGCGCGGCGGCTGCGGTCGGATCTGCGTGCTGCGAAGCGTTCGACGCACTCAACGCATCCAGCGCGTCGAGTATCGCCTCGGGCGTCGCCGGCGCACGCAATGGCGGAGCATGTCGTGCGCCCGGCACCGCGGCTGCGATCGCGTCGCGAATCGCAAGAAACACCGAGAACGGCAGCAGCAACGGCGGCTCGCCGACGGCCTTCGAGCGGAATACGGTCGGCTCGGCATTGCTGTTGTCGTAGAGCCGCACGTGGAATGCGGCGGGCGTATCGCTGACCGCGGGAATCTTGTACGTCGACGGCGCGTGCGTCATCAGGCGGCCGTCGCGGTTCCACCACAGCTCTTCGGTGGTGAGCCAGCCCATGCCCTGAATGAAGCCGCCTTCGATCTGGCCGAGATCGATCGCCGGATTGATCGATTGGCCCGCGTCGTGCAACACGTCCGCGCGCACGAGCTTCCACTCGCCGGTCAGCGTATCGACGACGACCTCCGACACCGCCGCGCCATACGCAAAGTAATAGAACGGATGACCGGTCAGCGTCTTCGCATCCCAATGCACTTTCGGGGTCGCATAGAAGCCGTCCGACCACAACTGCACGCGCGCGAGATACGCGGCGTTGACGAGCTGTTCGAACGGCAGCGCGCCACCGTTCACCGCTACGCTGCCGCGCGCGAACTGCACGTCGCTCGCATCGCCGCCGAGCTGGCGCGCCGCGACTTCGGCGAGGCGGGCGCGGATCGTCTGCGCCGCCGCTTCGGCGGCCATGCCGTTCAGATCGCTGCCGGTGGAAGCCGCGGTCGCGGAGGTGTTGGCGATTTTCGACGTATCGGTCGCGGTCACCCGCACGCGCGATAGCGGCAAGCCGAACTGATTCGCGACCACTTGCGCGACTTTCGTGTTGAGCCCCTGGCCCATCTCAGTGCCGCCGTGATTGACGAGCACGGAGCCGTCCTTGTACACGTGCACGAGCGCGCCGGCCTGATTCAGGAACGGCACGTTGAACGAGATGCCGAACTTGACCGGCGAAAACGCGAGACCGCGTTTGAGTACGGGACTCTTCGCATTGAATTCGGCGAGCGCCGCGCGCCGCGCGCGGTAGTCGCTCGAATCGAGCAGCGCGTCGGTCAGCGGCGCGATGATGTTGTCTTCGACGCGCTGTCCGTATGGCGTCGTATCGCGTTCGCCGACGCCGTAGTAATTCGCGAGCCGCACGTCGAGCGGATCTAGCCGCAACTCGCGCGCGATGCCGTCGAGCAGCACCTCCATCACGAGCGCGCCCTGTGGTCCGCCGAAGCCGCGAAACGCGGTGTTCGACTGCGTATTGGTCTTGCAGCACAGTGCGACGATATCGACGTCGGGCAGGTAGTACGCGTTGTCGAAGTGGCATACCGCGCGCGTCGCGACCGCGCCGGACAGATCCGCCGAATAGCCGGCGCGCAGCGCGATTTCGACGCGTACGCCAAGCAGGCGGCCTTGATCGTCGAAACCCGCGTCGTATTCGTAGACCGCGTCGTGGCGCTTGCCGGTGATCAGGAAGTCGTCGTCGCGATCGGCGCGCAGCTTGACCGGCCGACGCAAGCGTTGCGCCGCGAGCGCGGCCACGCACGCGAATAGCGCCGATTGCGATTCCTTGCCGCCGAAACCGCCGCCCATGCGCCGGCATTCGCACACGACGTTATGCGCGGGCCAGTCGAGCATATGCGCGACCACTTGCTGCATTTCGCTCGGATGCTGCGTCGAACTGTAGACGAGTAAGCCGTCCATCTCCTTGGGCACCGCATAGGCGATCTGGCCTTCGAGATAGAACTGCTCCTGGCCGCCGACCTCGAACGTGCCGGCGAGCCGATGCGGCGCGGCGGCGATCTTCGCGTCCGGATCGCCGCGCCGCAGATGCAGCGGCGGCAGCACGAACTGCTTCGCGGCTTTGGCATCGGCGGCGGTGAGGATCGCGTCGAGCGGCTCGTAGCGGATCACGTCGTCGCTTTTCGCGAGCGCGGCCGCGCGGCGGGCGAGTTCGTGAGTTTCGGCGATCACCGCGAAGACG
>NZ_JBFPKG010000229.1:0-734 GCF_040948665.1 Paraburkholderia sp. BR14320 | reverse complement strand
GCTCAAAACCCGGCCGATAACTCGCGAATGGATCGATTTACAAAAATGAGAGTTAAGCGAGCGGCTGGCCCTGAGGCCGCCGAGACCATTATTCGCGGACTAAGAAGCAGTGGCAATGCATGGGATCAAGCGAGCGGAACTCGCAACCCGTATACGGAATACGTTGATCCATACGGACGTGTCTCGGCCTTTAATGATATGCCGCCTGACTATCTTGAGCGTTACCTTGACGCAAAAGACGAGATGAGACTCGCATTTCCTATCCGCGATTAGACGGTGTTAGGCACCTTGAAGTCATCTCGTTATACAGAATTGGTGCAGTAGCTGTAGCGGCCCGATAACATCCGACGCAGGACCCGATTACATCGGTCGTTTCGGAACCACATTCGCTGAGAATATCGCCGGCCATGAACGAGCCCACATTAATTGAGAACGGCCCGATTACATCGACCAAGGCCCACATTCAGTGAGAACGTCTGGCGACTCATGGTGCCCTGGTTGCTCACAACTGAATCGTCGCCTGGTTGACGCCTGCGCAGAGCGCACCCGGCTCAACTGTAATAGGTCGCGCCATCCTGATGGCATTGTCACGTTATCGAGATGGTCGGGGGCTTTGTTCAGCAGGGTAGGCCCGCAGTTGGTTGCGGACGCAACTAGAGCTTTTTGACGCAAACGGCCTTGCCGAAGCTGTTCCACAGATTCACGAGGTTCGCGATAATCACGCCCTCGCGCTG
>NZ_JBFPKG010000228.1:0-745 GCF_040948665.1 Paraburkholderia sp. BR14320 | reverse complement strand
GTGGTCGAGCGCAGCTTTGGCTGGCTCAACCGTTTCCGGCGTCTCGCACGTGACTATGAACGGCTCCCCGAAACTCTCGCCGGGCTTCATTTTGTCGTCTTCGCAATGCTCATGCTTGTCCACGCCGTGCCAGTACTTCAAAGTTCCTAACACGCTCTATAGTTCTCGAAGGTCAAATTGACGTGGACGTCAAGATGAGGAGCCTTCGTCAGTTTGACATTTCGCAAATAAATGGTCCCTGAGATGGGACGAAAATTATTGCCTTTTAGCCACGTTTGATCCATTGAGAACTCGCCGACATAGACAAATATAATCTCGATTGGGGGGACCATAAAAACCGTTGTCGTTGTCGCTCAAACCGGAAGAATTTGGCCGAATCACCATCTGTCGCAAATCGTCTTCAGTCGATGTGCTTCGATGAGTGCCGGATCACGCGTTTAGGCAGAAACGCGCATTTGGCAGGCGCCGTCGGCACCGTGCGCGAGATGTCAATCTCAGCTGCACCCGAAACGAGGGATTTTGTGATGTTGCTGACGAGCACGTGTCTAACCGCGTCCGCCGACAGGCCACCACCAGATCGTCAGGCCCGGCCCGTTGCGCCGATCTGCGAAAATAACTCCTAGCAGGCTGCTGAAGTACACCCGAGTTGAAGAGGCCCCGCTCCAATTACGCGACTCTCGTCGCAAGATTTTTCGCATTGTGCAGATTCAATGCGAATTCACCGTCCCTTTAAGCGTTTTGAGGC
>NZ_JBFPKG010000227.1:0-756 GCF_040948665.1 Paraburkholderia sp. BR14320 | reverse complement strand
CGTGGGCCGGGCAGCCGTCATCGGATCCGGATGTGCGCGCGCTGGGCCTGGGTCCGCACCATCTGGCCTATGTGATCTACACGTCGGGCTCCACCGGCACGCCCAAGGGCGTGATGGTCGAGCACCGCAGCACCGTGAACCTGCTGTACTGGAGCCGCCGCGTGTTTGCGGAATCCGAGACCAGCCGCATGCTGTTCTCTACCTCGATCGGCTTCGACCTGTCGGTCTATGAGTGCTTCGTTACGCTGTCGCAGGGAGGCACACTCTATCTTGTCGAGGATGCGCTGGCACTGACGCAGACACCCCTGGATGTCTCGCTGATCAACACGGTTCCCTCGACGATGGCGGCGCTGCTCGACCAGCAGGCCGTACCGGCATCGGCGCGCGTAATCAACCTGGCGGGTGAGCGGTTGCCCGCCAGCTTGATCGGCAGAGTGTTCAGCAGCAGTGGCGCAGAGAAGATCTGCAACCTGTACGCTCCGTCCGAAACGACGACGTATTCGACCTGGACCTGCATGGCAAGGGGGGAGGCGGTCGTTGAAACGATCGGCCGTCCGATCGCGAACACGCGGGTGTACCTGCTGGACGGTCATGGCGCGCCGGTGCCGTTCGGGGCGGTTGGGGAGCTCTACATTGGCGGGGCGGGGGTGGCGCGCGGCTATCTGAACCGCCCCGAGCTGACAGCCGAGCGGTTCATCGCCAGTCCCTTTGTGGAGGGCGATCGGCTGTATCGCACGGGGGACCTGGCGCGGTACC
>NZ_JBFPKG010000226.1:0-756 GCF_040948665.1 Paraburkholderia sp. BR14320 | reverse complement strand
TCAATCACCAGTGAGGAGCAGTTCGCATGTACGACGACGAAATCAAAACGGGCGGTTTCAGCCGCCGCGACATGATGCGTTTGCTGGCTGCCGGCGGCTTGCTCGCCACCGGCGCGGGAGGCTTGCTCGCGGGAGCTCGCCCGGCGCTTGCGGCAGCCGCGCCGAAGAAAGGCGGCAAGATCCGGGTCGCCTACGACTCATCGTCGACCGCGGATACGCTCGACCCGGCCAAGGGATCGGCAGGTGCAGACTACATCCGCTTCTTCATGTTTTACAGCGGCCTGACGCAACTCGACAGTTCGCTGACGCCGCGGATGAACCTCGCCGAAGCGGTGGACACGAGCGATGCGAAGGTGTGGGTGATCAAGCTGCGCAAGAGCGCGACCTTCCACGACGGCAAGCCGCTTGCGCCCGCCGATGTCGTCTACTCGCTGATGCGTCATAAGAATCCGGCGACAGCTTCGAAGGTGAAGACGCTGGCCGATCAGTTCGTGGAGGCGAAGCAGACCGGCCCCAACGAAGTCACACTGACGCTCGCGTCGCCCAACGCGGACTTGCCGGTGATTCTCGCCACGCCGCAATTCGTGATCATCAAGGACGGCACGACCGACTTCACGACGGCCGTCGGCACCGGCCCGTACAAGGTGAAGACGTTCAAGCCCGGCGTCTCGACAGTCGGCGTGCGCAATGACAACTTCTGGAAGACGGGCGGCGGCCCCTACCTCGACCAGATCGAGCTGATCGGTATCGGCGACG
>NZ_JBFPKG010000225.1:0-778 GCF_040948665.1 Paraburkholderia sp. BR14320 | reverse complement strand
CCAGCTGTTCGTACTTCAGCGAGTGGTCGTAGTGATAGCGGCGAATGCGATTGCCGATCGAAACCACCTCCTTGTAGCTCGGCGCATGCTCGGGCAGCAGGCGCTTGTTGAAGCGCCCGATGTCCTTTGCCTGATGGTTCTTCTCGACTTCTTCGGTCGCTTTCACATCGAAGCAGCGCGCCTGCCAGGCGGATACCGTGACGGCCGACAGCATGACGCGGGATTTCAGTTCAGTGATGTTCATGGAAAACTCCAGAATAGAAAGGGATTGGATTGAGCAGAGAGAAAAAAGCCACGGCGCGCGAGGCGGGCCGTGGCAGAACGAACAACGGATGAAGCAACAGGCAACAGGTAGCGGGGCTTACTCGCCTCGGATGATTTTTCCGATCTCGCCACCCTGCGCGCGGATGAACGCATGGGTGCCCGCCAGTTCGGGCTTGCGACGCACGGCGTCACGCGCGAGGAGCGCACCGAATTCACGGTGGCCTACGTCGATCAGCCGCTGGTTGTAGGTCAGCACCCGCTCGAAGTTTCCTTCGGTCGAGTGCGCTGCCAGCGCCGAACTGACCGCGTACAGCGCGGCCGGGGTCTCAGGGATCGGCGCCGTGTCCGGCGACAGGATGATGGCGTCCGGCGACGGCAGCTCGCGGTAGATGGCAAGAAAGCTCATCAGTTCGGTCGCTGCAGCCTCGCCCACCGAACCCGCGTAGGAGACCAGCTCGAGCGACTTCGGCACGACCGGCATCGTCTTCGCGACGAATCCCCATGTTCGGGGGCG
>NZ_JBFPKG010000224.1:0-789 GCF_040948665.1 Paraburkholderia sp. BR14320 | reverse complement strand
GCAGGTACCGCGCCAGGTCCCCCGTGCGATACAGCCGATCGCCCTCCACAAAGGGACTGGCGATGAACCGCTCGGCTGTCAGCTCGGGGCGGTTCAGATAGCCGCGCGCGACCCCCGCCCCGCCAATATAAAGCTCGCCCACCACCCCGAACGGCACCGGCTCGCCATGACCGTCCAGCACGTACACCCGCGTGTTCGCAATCGGACGGCCGATCGGAACGTGCGTCGATACAGCGCATTCGCTCGGAATTTCGTAAAAGGTGCAACCCACAACCGTTTCGGTCGGCCCGTATTCATTCACCATCCTGGCGCCAGGCTGAACCCTGCGCCACAACTCGACTGTTGAATGCGACAGCGCTTCACCACCGATAACAAGCAGGTCAACCTGGCTGGCCATCGGGCCCGCCAGCATCTGTTGTCCAAGCGCGTCCAGATGGCTCGGGGTAACGTTGACCAGCCCGCATGCCGAACTGGCCTGTACCTTTAGTCCCGCGACCTCATCGCGTTCCCGTACCAGCCGTGCATGACCACCGCAGATCAGCGGTGCAAACAGGCTGTTGATCGTCGCATCGAACGCCAGGGAAGAAGAAACGATCGAGGATGATCGTGGCGCGTAAGCTTCACAGGCCCACGCAAGGTAATTGGCCACTCCACGATGTTCAACCATCACGCCCTTGGGCGTGCCGGTGGAGCCCGACGTGTAGATCACATAGGCCAGATGGTGCGGACCCAGGCCCAGCGCGCGCGCATCCGGATCCGATGACGGCTGCCCGGCCCACGCCGGCGACT
>NZ_JBFPKG010000223.1:0-790 GCF_040948665.1 Paraburkholderia sp. BR14320 | reverse complement strand
TCTTCGGCCCCATCGGCAACATTCCACCTGCCGAGGCAGAAGCCGCTTACTATGCAAATCTCGCTGAGTCTGTCACTGTGGCATGACGCAAGCAAAACGGTCTCCGGAAAACCCGGGGCGGCTCAACAGGGCCGCTTTGCCTAACTTGATACACCGAGCTTTGTCGCTAATTCGCGCGTTGTCGAATAGCCCGTCTCGCATCGGCATCTTGCAATCCAATTGCCTATCATCACGCCGCGGCAATCTTCCGTGCTCGAGCAATATGTCGCCAGCGCGCGCGCAATGGACGTCAGGGTCGCAGCCCCCTACAACCGACGTTGCGAATTAACGCGAGACCCCACGCGTTTCACGCTTGCCAAGACAGATTGCGGATCATAGTGCAGCGAAGAAGATGCACATCAATTTCAGACAGAGATAATTTGTCGCTCCACGCCTCGTGGTTGCGCTTTCGACAACGCAGATGCGGTGGGATGGGCCGCGTTCGTTGATCCTGTAGCGTCGTAGCTCGGGAAGAAAGAAAGGCTCAATTGTTTCAATCGTCCGACTGATGCCGCTGGCCGTCAATGACCGACCAGCCTACGCATGTCGAGCTCTATTCGACGCAGACAGGCTCCGACGCGCGAACGGCTACCCAAAGCGCATCATATTGCGCCAACTGCGGACCTAGAGCGTGTTAGGAACTTCGATTGAGACCTGTTATCCTGGCGGGATGAAAAGAACAGACCGCAAAGGGTATCCGACTGATGTGTCGGATGAGGAATGGAGTTTCGCGGCGCCGTATCTGACGCTG
>NZ_JBFPKG010000222.1:0-820 GCF_040948665.1 Paraburkholderia sp. BR14320 | reverse complement strand
GGACAGATGAAATGTGCGGGCAAAGACCCGTCGTCTGCTTCCCAGCAGTTTTACTCCCTTGTGTCATAAGCAATACTTATCATATCGACATTTCTCGTCCCGACACCCTTACTGCAACAGAACCCGCGCACCAGCGAACTCGTCCAGAAGCTGCAGGCAGCACGCCAGAGCTTGCAGTTGCCTTCAGCACTGGCCAAGCTCGACCGCTTCGACCTCATCGCCCTCGATGACCTGTCGTACGCTCGCAAGGACCAAGCCGAGACCAGCGTGCTGTTCGAACTGATTGCCGAGAGGTACGAGCGTAAAAGTCTTCTAATAACGGCCAATCAGCCGTTCTCGGGCTGGAATGACGTGTTCCCTGACCCCGGCATGACGGTCGCCGCTATCGACCGTCTTGTGCATCACTCGACGATCTTCGAGCTCAACGTTCCAAGCTACCGCCGCCGCCAGGCCGGCGATAAACAGAACGCGCGGCGGCGTCAATTACACGACGACAACCCAGCCAACCCGTTTAGTGGCCAGTCGCCTGACGACGGCGACGTTACGCAGTAGCGGTGAGCGTCAACTACACCATCACGCAACGACAACTACGAAGGAGGAGCACGCTAAATATGACCTGATCCCAACGACAACTACCCCGTTGACCGGCCAAAATAGTTGTCGCTGACCGGGCGCGCTGCTTGACGCTCTCTAGCAAACTCAGCGAATAGGCCACGTACCATCGCACGCACAGCAAAATCACTTCAAGCGGGTAGTGAAGGCGCTTCAGGACCTTGGCCAGGCCCGGCGCGAGTGTGGTTCGCGGTGTCTTCGTCTTCTT
>NZ_JBFPKG010000221.1:0-825 GCF_040948665.1 Paraburkholderia sp. BR14320 | reverse complement strand
CGCCTCAAAATCCTCCACGCCATTGACCTGCCCGCAGGCCTCGACCGGATGGTTCACCGGAACCGTCTGCTCAAGATCGCCCGCGAAGGCGCGCAGATGACGCCTGCCGACCTGGCCAGATTCGAAAAGCAACGGCGTCATGCCACCCTGGTGGCCATCGTGATCGAAGCTACGGCGACGGTCACTGACGAGATCGTTGATCTGCACGACCGCATCATCGGACGGCTCTTGAATGCCGAGAAAAACAAGCATCAGGAGCAGTTTCATCGTTCGGGAAAAGCCATCAACGACAAGGTGAGACTGTACGGGAAGCTGGGCCGGGCTCTGCTGGAAGCCAAGAAAAACGGCGCCGACGCGTTCAAGGCGATCGAATCCGTCATGTCGTGGGAGGCGTTCACGAAAAGCGTCAGCGAAGCCGAGCAGCTCGCCCAGCCCGAAGCGTTCGATTTTCTGCATCAGATCGGGGATCATTATGCGACACTGCGCCGGTACGTCCCGGCCTTCCTGGACATCCTGAAGCTACGTGCCGCTCCTGCGGCGACGGATGTGCTTGCAGCCGTCGATACGATCCGCGCCATGGACAACGACGGAGTGCGAAAAATTCCTGCCGACGCGCCCACCGCCTTCGTCAAGCCACGCTGGAAACCACTCGTGATGCCCGACAGCGGTCTCGATCGCCGTTACTACGAACTGTGCGCGCTCGCCGAGCGGAAGAACGCGCTACGCTCAGGCGACATCTGGGTGCAGTGCTCACGCCAGTTCAGGGACTTTGACGACTACCTGCTGCCGACAGAGAATTTCCAGGCGATCATGCAGGGCAATGTC
>NZ_JBFPKG010000220.1:0-828 GCF_040948665.1 Paraburkholderia sp. BR14320 | reverse complement strand
GACCGCCGTGCCGCGCGAAACCCTTACCGAAGCTCAACTGGCCGCTCTGGCTGGCGCGCAGGCGTAAGGCGCAATCTTTCTTCGCGTCTCCAGGACGCATCGACGCGCCGCATCCGCGGCACATCCAACTCGCCCCTCAGGGACCACGTCCCCCGGGGGCGTTGTTTCGTGGGGCTTTTCCTTTTCAGGTACCCCATGAAAGTCTCTGCCTCGCAACTTCGCGAACTGCTCATCACCTACATTCCGGCCCGTCTTCCGGTGCTTATCACTGGCGCTCCGGGCATTGGCAAGAGCGACATCGTCGCTCAGGCGGCTCAAGATACCGGGCATGACCTGCTCATCAGCCATCCCGTCGTTGAAGACCCGACGGACTCGAAGGGCCTGCCATTCCCTGACGGGAACGTCGCCCGCTTCCTGCCGTTCGGGGATCTCGAGCGCGCATTGAGAGCGACAACGCCGCTGCTCTGGTTCCTTGACGATCTGGGCCAGGCATCACCGGCGGTGCAGGCGGCAAAGATGCAACTGCTGCTGGCACGCCGCATCGGCGAGCACGCGCTGCCCGACTGCGTCACGTTCGTTGCGGCCACCAACCGGCGCAACGACAACGCGGGTGTCTCGGGCATTCTCGATCCCGTCATCTCGCGTTTTGCGACGGTGGTCGAGCTTGAGCCTTCGATCGCCGACTGGACGGACTGGGCGGCGCGCAGCGGTGTTCCTGCCGAACTGATCGCGTTTCTGCGATTCCGGCCGGATCTGCTGTCCGTGAAGAAGACCGCGCGCGATATCGAAAACGCACCGAGCCCCCGAACATGGGGATTCGTCGCGAAG